>CABQAB010000270.1 GCA_902461985.1 uncultured Bacteroidales bacterium
ATCTTCAATGTCCACGACTTTTATTACGGAACACGCAAGTTCAACGGCAATGTGCTCAAAAAGGCCTACAGCAAGAACTTTGACATAAGTCCGACCGCGACCCACGCCGTCACCGATTATTTCCTGGAGCGTGGAGACTATTTCAAACTTGACACGATGACCCTGGGTTATACTTTCGACTTGCACAATCTCAAATATCTTGACAGAATCAAACTTTACGGCACCATTCATAATGTGTTCACCCTCACTGCATTCTCCGGAGTTGACCCTTCCACCTACCAGGTCAACGGACTTAGGCCGGGCACTCTGACCAATTCGGAGGGCGTTGCCACAAGAGCCTATTTCCCTTCAACCCGCCAGTTCATGCTCGGCGTACAGATTGACTTCTAATAAATTATGACTATCATGAACAGCAGAACAATTATATACTCATTGGCGGCACTTGCATTGTCAGCGGCAACAGCCTGCACCAATCTTGACGAGACTCTCTACAGCAAGGTCGCGTCCGACAATTTCTACAACACTAAAAGCGACATCGAAAGAGCGGTCGGACGCCCGTTCGAGCATGCTTTCGCCACCATTCAGGAGCGTCAGGTGCTTCAGGAACTCACTGCCGACCAGCTTATAACTCCTGTCCGAGACGGATGGTGGGATGACGGCGGACGCTGGCGCAGATATCATTATCACACATGGACGCTGGAGGACAGCCCCCAGATTCTCTACCTCTGGAACGGGCAGTATCAGGGAATCGGGCAGTGCAACTGGGTCATAGAAGACCTGGAATCGCTCGACCCTGCGAAATTCGGCTATACGGAAGCGGAATTCAATGACATGAAAGCCCAATGCCGCACCCTCAGGGCAATGTTCTACCTTACGCTGCTGGACGCATTCCGCAACTGCCCTCTTGTGGTAAGTTTTTATGACCAGAGCAAGAATACAAAAACCCAGGTTGAGCCGAAAGTCCTGTTCAACTTCATCGAAAGCGAACTTAAGGAGTGCATCAGGCTGCTCGGGACCAAAGAAGCCCTCGGGGCGCAGGCTTCAGTGCAGGGGAAATGGACGAAGGCGTCTGCTGCGGCTTTGCTTGTGCGTCTATACCTGAACGCGAAAGTCTATATAGAAGAAGACCGTTTTAAGGATTGCGCCATTGTCTGCCAGGATATACTTGACGGGAAATACGGTCCGTACAAGGTGGCGGACAGCTGGGATGCAGCGTTCGACTGGAACAACAACACCTGCGACGAAGTGATTTTCGGCTATCCGGCAAGTTCCGGCTATTCATACTGGCACTACAGCGGTGAAGTATACTGGTATGCCGTTCCTTCCCAGGCCAAATACTATCTGAAAGATTCCAAATGCAAGGCCGGCGAGCACAACGTAAAATATGCAGCTTCCCCGAGTTACAATGTTGACGGTACGCTTTACGACTACAAATTAGGTATGCCTGTACAGAATTTCCGCAAATATCCAGGAGACGAGCGCATGAAGCTGTATCGCAATCTGGGCAACAGCCGCCGCGAAGGAATGTTCCTCTTCGGATATCTTGAATATGTCAACGACAACGGCAAGACAGCACGTGTCCGCGCACCGGAACGCACTTACGATTTGTATATAAGGGATGCGGTAGGCAACTTTCAGGGCATGGCTCCTGACTCATGGCCTACGGGGCAGACGAGCAGCCTGACCAACGGAGACCATAACTCCGGCTGGCATTTCGTGAAATACCCTATGTATATGGACAGCGACGAGCACCAGCTTGAAAGCGACTACACCGAGATCCGTCTGCCTGAGATCATATACTCACTTGCAGAATGCAAGCTCCGCAGCGGGGATACCGAAGGAGCCGCAAAACTTCTCAACGGAGTACGCAAGAGAAACTATCCTGCCGAAAACCTCAATGAGGTGCTTTATCAACCGGAAGGCTCTGCCGTGCTTGACATGGATGAGATGCTCGCCGAATGGGGACGCGAATTCTTTGCTGAAGCCCGCCGCCGTACTGACCTTATCCGTTTCGGCAAATTCTCATCAGGAACATGGTGGGACAAGACTCCTGACGCAGACCGCCACACGGAAATATTCCCTTTGGTGCGGGCTGTGCTGGACACCAACCCAGACTTGAAGCAGAATCCGGGCTACAACAAATGAGACATAACCAATAGCTAAAATCAATAATATGAATAAAATCATCAATAGACTGTCGATATCGGCTGCGCTGGTCCTGACATTGGGACTGTCATCGTGCGAGAGTGAAAAAGACCTCGTGATATACGATGAAGACCTGCCTCTGATCTCGGAGACTCTGTATATGCTCGGCAACGCGGCTCCCTGCGGATGGTCAATCACAGACCCGACCCCTTTTACTCCTACTGAAGCGGACCCGTTGGTATTCACATGGCAGGGAACTCTCGGGATAGGGGAACTGAAACTTTGTCTGACTCCTTCACAAGACTGGAACATACCGTTCATCCGCCCTCTTGAAGCGGGACAGACCATCGGCAAGGACAACTACACCGACGAGCCTTTCACCATGCACACCGACCCTGATGACAAGTGGCAGGTAATAGAAATGGGAGAATACAGACTCACTTTTGACTTGAGGCACTGGACATTCAGCACGGAATATCTCAAAGGACCAGAGCGTCCGGCTGTAGAGCCTGTTCATGCCGACGCAGTCTATGTCATCGGTGCTGCAACCGCCTCCGGATGGAACATATACGAAGCCATAGAGACGACAAGACAGAGTGAATATATATTCGTATATGAGGGCAATCTTTATGAAGGGGAATTCCGTGCCTGCACCGAACGCGCATGGGGTCAGCACATACGTCCGGTCAACAACAACACGGAAATAAACGAGGACGGTGTTGCCGATGAGGACTTCATATATGTTGCGACTCCGGATATAAACTGGCTTGTGACCAAAGCAGCCAAGTACCGCATCACTTTCGACCTTGAACATTGGAAAATCGATGTCAAATGTCTGAAAGACGGGGAGGAGGAGAATGATCCGATTGAAACATCCACACTCTTTATGATGGGTTCAAGCACAAAAGGAGGATGGGACGGCGATGCCATGACTCCTATGCTGCGGGATGAGTCAGATCCTTATCTGTTCACTTTCGAGGGGACATTGTCCGAAGGAGAACTCAAACTTTACACTGAATCCGGAAATTATGACGGCAAATCCGCAA
>CABQAB010000271.1 GCA_902461985.1 uncultured Bacteroidales bacterium
AGAATCAGGGCAAAACTCCTTTCAATGCTTTAATTTTAGTAATCTTCAATAATCCGCCGATATGACAATCCACAGAATAACCTCTCCACGACTGGTTTCATCGGCAATGCTGTCGGAACTTGCCTGCCACGCCGTCTCAGGAGCGAGGGCGGAAGAGGAAGACGTGACTAAGGACGCATATATCCTCTGGATAGACAGTGAAGTCGAGGTCAATGTCTGCGAATCCGATTTGCAGAGAATGGTTTCGGTTGCAGAATGTTGTGGCCCGGACCTGCTCTATGCCGACAGCCGCGAGAATTCGGAAGGCGTATTGAGCCCACATCCGCGGATTGACTGCCAGGAAGGCTCCCTGCGCGATGATTTCGATTTCGGACCGCTCATTCTTTTCCGTGCCTCTTCATTTCTCGCTGCCTTGAAAGATGCTCAGAAAGACTTGTGCGGTTATCGTTATGCGGCCCTTTATGATTTGAGGCTGAGGCTGAAAAACATATTCCATCTGAAAGAATACATTTATACCGAGTCCGCGAAAAAGCGTTCCGGCGGCGGAGAAAGCCAGTTTGACTATGTGAATCCGTCCAACAGGGAGGTGCAGATTGAAATGGAACAGGCCTGCACTGAGCATCTGAAACGCATAGGGGCGTATCTTCCATCGCCCGTTGATGAGCCATTGTCCGCGGATGTGCCGGAATATGGCCTGAACACCGGAACGGAATGTTCCCCGGATGCCGTACCTGGCAATGGCTCCGCTGCCGCTCCCGTTCCGGCCGGTGACGTTCCCGCAGAACCGGGCCATGTCGAAGCCTCGATCATAATACCAGTCCTGAACCGGGAAAAGACAATAGGCGATGCCGTACGCAGCGCACTTTCCCAGAAAGCCGCTTTCGGCTTCAACGTAATAGTCGTGGACAACCATTCCACGGACAGCACCCCGAAGATTTTAGCAGACCTGTCCGCCTCAGACGAAAGGCTGAAAGTGATTGTGCCGCAAAGGAATGACCTGGGCATAGGAGGATGCTGGAATCTTGCCGTAAACAGCCCTTATTGCGGAAAATATGCTGTGCAGCTCGACAGCGATGACATATATTCGGGCACAGATACCCTCGCCCGCATCATAGAACTTTTCAGAAAGGAAAACTGCGGAATGGTCGTAGGTTCATATACGATAGTGGACTTCGATTTGAACACTCTGCCTCCGGGACTTATATCCCATGCAGAGTGGACTGCCGGCAATGGACATAACAACGCGTTGAGAATCAATGGTTTCGGTGCGCCGAGAGCCTTCCGGGCTTCTTTGCTGCAGAAATATCCTTTCCCGAACACAAGCTATGGCGAGGACTATGCCGTGGCTCTGAGGATTTCCGGATTATATAAAACCGGAAGAATATTCGAAAACCTCTATTTATGCCGTCGCTGGGGAGGGAATTCCGATTCCTCATTGAACATAGGGCAGATCAACCGCAACAATCTTTACAAGGACAGCATCCGCACGATAGAACTGAAATCAAGAATAAGGAGAAACTCGTCGCCGGAAACAGAAGTTTGATATGGAGAATCAGGGAGAGATAAGAAAATTCGTAAACGACCAGTTGTCGCAGTGGCCCATGGCCTGTGCCAACTTCCGGGCTTTGAAAAACGTAAAGGTCCGGACGATGAACATAGGCGGACTTGAGGTGGTGCTTCAGCACAACCCCGCAAGAATGGTCTCGTCAGCCGCCAAATTAGACAAATCTTCAATTGCCGCCCGTCCCTGCTTTCTTTGCAACCGTTTCCCGGAACAGTCGTTCCTGCGGTTTGACGGCAGGAAAGGCAAGAAATATGACATACTGCTCAATCCCTTTCCAATTTTTCCGGAGCATCTGGTCATAGCATTGTCCAGGCACGCGCCGCAGTCAATCTGGGAACGCTATATCGACATACTTGACCTTTCCCGCAAATATCAGGGCTACACCTTTTTCTATAACGGACCACATTCTGGAGCATCCGCCCCGGACCATCATCATTTCCAGGCGGCCCCTTCCGGCCTGATGCCGTTAGAGGCGGATGTGGACTCGCTTCTGTCTTCGTCTTCGGAGACACTGGAATATCTTACCTCAGTCCGGGACGCATCTCTCTACCATTACAAAAAGTACCTCAAAGGCATATTCGTTCTTTCCGCAACCACCTCAAAATCAGCGGCGAAACTCTTTTACAGACTTCTTGACTGTGTGGATATACCTCAGGGTGAAAGCGAACCGCTTTTCAATCTCATCAGCTGGTATTCCGGCGGTGAATTCCGCTCTATCGTGGTTTTCCGTACCTGTCACCGCTCCCACCATTATTTTTCGGTGGGGGAGGACCATCTTACAATGAGCCCCGGCTGTGCGGATATGGGTGGCTGCCTTGTTGCGCCGGTGGAGGAAGATTTCAACAGACTTGACGAAAGACTCTTGTCAGAGGTGCTTTCGGAGGTGACTTTGTCCGGAGAGAGCGAACAGAGAATCATCCGCAAACTGACAAGGGTGCAGCCATATATCAAGGTCGGGATTATGACAGCCGACCGTATAGAGTTCAAGATGTATCCGGACTGCGGGGGCACAAGGGTGGCTACTTTCCGCGAGGGCAAGATAGATTACGACGGCGCACTCTATGACGAACTCTATTTCGAGGAGCAGACTCCGTCCACTTTCTTCGCCGAGCCTACTTTCGAATTGAGGGACGTCACTATAGGCAAAGGTTTCCATTGGGAGAGGAAAGAGACCCAGAAATTTGCCGGGACGCTGAAAATAATAGTGGAGAACAATGCCCTTACGGCAGTGAACATTGTCGGAATCGAGGACTATCTGCTGAGCGTGATATCTTCGGAAATGAGCCCGGACTCACCGGAAGAGTTCCTGAAGGCGCACGCGGTGATTTCCCGTTCATGGGCCATGAACAAGATTCTGAAGCGTCGCCTGGCGGTGAAACAGCCCCTGGACCTGCCGGAGTGTCATTCTCTGGGAGAACTGGTCACTGTGGTTGACGGCTTGAAACATGGTCCGGACGGCTTGAGTGGCGGTGCGGACTGTCCGGCTGCACAGATGTCAGGTTCTTCGGCTGCAGCCCAGTCCACGGGAGTCTTCTCCTACGAAAAGTGCTATGACCGCAACGACCACAAGCTGTATGATGTGTGTGCGGATGACCATTGCCAGCCTCATCTAAAATGGAGTTAGCC
>CABQAB010000272.1 GCA_902461985.1 uncultured Bacteroidales bacterium
CAAGGCATCGGCAGGCACTTCAAGCGAACCGATCAAATCGCTTTCAACGCGTGTTTTCCTTGAATCGTCTTTCATGTCACAAATCAGTTTATATGTTTTATTCCATAAGCCACTTTTCTCGCCCCAAAAGGCGGGCAAAGTTAAGCATTTTTACGACAAATGACCCAATATTCCGGCAGCAAGAAACTGGCAAGGTATTTGTAATGGAGAAATCGGCTTCAGTTTTGTTGTATTTTATGGATTTTTAGTAACTTCGCGGCCGGTTACGTCCGGCTGGAAATGATGGAGTTTTCGGCTCAGGCCTAATCAGACTTTTGACAATTTTGTTGTAAGTAAAAATAATTTTCTATGAAAACACAAAGATTCATTCTCTGCAGCTTGCTTATGGCAGCTCTCGCAGCAGGAACAGTTTCCGCTCAGCAGAAAGAGAACAGGGATTCAGAAGGCAAGATTGTACGTGGCCCGTATGAAACCAACTCTTTCGGTTCAAACTGGTTCATCAGCATTTCGGGTGGCGTGCACGGTAATTTCCTGTTCCGCAACCCTGATGCAAAGCCGGGTCTTACCGGTGCTGTCGACTTTTCATTCGGCAAATGGTTCACTCCTGATTTCGGACTCCGTGTCGGCTATCAGGGTCTCGCTCTCAAGAACACCATCGCCGGTGAAGTTAACAAAGTTCCGTTCCACTATGCCCATGGTGACGTGCTCTGGAACATTTCCAACACAATCGGAGGTTACAGAAGTGACAGGGTATGGGATTTCGTCCCTTACATCCACACCGGTTACGTATGGTCCGAGAGCAGCAACTATGTACTCGGTGCAGGTCTGCTCAACAACATCAGACTTTGTGACCGTCTCGACCTCATCCTCGACCTGCGTGCCACAACTGCCAAGGGAGCTGTAGTAAAAGCGTCTGGACGTGTTCTTGACCTGTCCGCAATGCTCGGTCTCTCAGTAGACCTCGGCAAGAACCACTGGAAGAGAGCCACGACAATTCCTGAAGGATATGCAGCATACAGCAAGGCAATGGTTGCCGAGCTCAAGGAAAATGCTGCTAAGGCCGCTGAGGAGAACAAGAAACTCAACAATGAGGTTTCAGCTCTCAAAGGCAACAACAAGAAACTCGGCAGCGAAGTTGACGAACTCCAGAAAGAAGTCGAGAAACTTCAGAACAGGAAAGCAACCGCTGCAAAACTTGCCCAGACTCCTGGATGCGTTTACTTCGAAATCGGAGAGACCGCTCTTGATTCAAAGAACCTTTATCAGCTTGACTTCTATGTAAAGAATGTCATCGAGCAGGATCCTGAAGCAAAATTCGTCCTCACAGGCTACACTGACTATGTGACTGGCGGCAAAGAGCGCAACCTCTACCTCAGGGAGAACCGCGTAGAGTATGTTTCCAACCTCCTCCGCACACAGTATAACGTAGCTCCTGAGCGCATCATCGTCAAGACAGCTGACGCGAAAGCCAAAGTCAGCAACGAGCCTGCACTCAACAGGTGCGTAGTCATCGAATACGCAGAGTAGTTATCTGCTGCCACGTGCAGCAAGAATGTGTTTTTTTTGAGTCGCCCTCGAAGTCCATCCGGCTTCGGGGGCTTTTTGTATGCGGGCGTGGACATATTCAGGATTTATTAGTAGATTTGCACGCGCGACGGATATTCGCGGACAAGACGGACAACAATCACCAAAGGGAAAACTATGGAAAATCTCAGCAAACAGAACAGACGCGAAGTATGGATTGACTGGCTCAGGGTCACCGCCTGCTTTATGGTATTTTTAGTACACAGCACCGAACCTTTCTATCTTGGAGGGGACGGGTCGCTGATTCTGACAAGGACGGATGCTTTCTGGTCAGCCTTTTTCGACAGTTTCGTCAGGGCCTGCGTGCCTCTGTTCGTTGTGGCGTCAAGTTATCTCCAGTTCCCTCTGCACTATTCCACAGGCGAGTTTTTCCGCCGCAGAGCAGTGAGAATACTCATTCCTTTTGCGCTGTGGAGCATTGTCTACGCCTTCGCCTTCGGTGAGCCGGTGTCCAATTTCAAGGATCTGCTTCTGAATTTCAACTATGCAGCCGGACATCTCTGGTTCGTATATATGATTATAGGAGTGTATCTGATTATGCCGCTGCTTTCACCCTGGGCGGAAAAAGTCGGGAAGAAGGAACTGCAGGTATATCTTGGAATATGGCTTTTCAGCACGCTTATCCCCTTGATACGCGACTGGGTTTCTCCAGATGCCCCCTCCGTAATCTATGGCCCGACAGGACTTCCGCGCCAGGCCATTTTCCCTCTATGGGGTGAAGCCAGCTGGAATACATACGGCATTTTCTACTACGTCAGCGGCTTCATAGGCTACCTTCTTCTCGGTCTGTATTTCCGCAGATTCGTCGGCAGACTCAGCTGGGGCAGAACCCTCGCGCTCGCCGTTCCGCTCTACCTCGGCGGCTTCGCAATTACTTTCGGCGGATTCATAAGAAGAGTGTTCGAGACATCCGGAGGAGTATTCCCCGCTGGCGATGTCGTCGATTCAGCCGTATATTGGGAAACCACATGGGGCTACGACACCTTGGGAATTGCATTTATGACAATAGCGTGGATTTTGGTTTTCAGGAAAATATCCGCCGGCGGAAAGTTCTATGAAAAAGTGCTGCTTCCGGTTTCAAGAGCCAGCTACGGAATGTATCTGAGCCATCTGCTCGTGCTTGTCCCGCTTAGCGGAGCAATCAGGGCATGGCTCGGAACCGGTCTTGAAGGCTGTCTCGGGGTCTGGACGACTCCGGTCGAAATCATTGTTTCAGCAATCGCAGCATTCGTATGCGTTACGGCTGGTTCTGTCCTGATTCAGAAGATACCGAAAATCGGCAAGTACCTAATCGGATAACAGAAAAGTCCAACTCATAAAAATTCACTCCACCCGCCCTCATGACTGAGCAGGGCGAGTGGAGTGAACTTTGAATATGCTGCCTGTCACTGCATTCTTCCGGTGTAGGCGTCCATTGCGGATTTGTCGGAACTGCATGCAAAGAACTCGTCCTGGGCCTTCCACAATGCCTGGTTCCAGAAGCCGATTCCGGATCCGCCCCCAATCTGGACCACCCAGAGTTTCAGCTGCTTTTTGTGCCAGTTGACAAAACAGTTTGTGCACCATGCTCCGCCGTGGCCGAACCACGAGTTCTCGGTATC
>CABQAB010000273.1 GCA_902461985.1 uncultured Bacteroidales bacterium
GCGGCTTCCCGAACCGTCTTGCCGCGCATCAGCCGAGAACGGGCTGCAGATCAACATCCTCGGAGTGAATTTCTTTACTGTTGAAAAGGATGCGGAAAGGATTGCCGGAACCATGTGGCACGAGTTCTCCCACATCCTCGACGGCATCTACGCATGCCCTGCCGAATACAAGGATGTCACTCCGGACGGATATGTGGGAAGCCGCTACACCTCGCTCGGGAACGACTACCTCCAGAACGGCTTTGTCAGCAACTACGCCCGCTGCAGTGTGGCGGAAGACATAGCTGAGACCTGCGGCCGCCTCGTCACCCTCACCGACAAGGAATGGGAGGACATGTTCGCATCCGCCGGAGCCGGAGAAGCACGACTCCGCATGAAACACTCCATCATCAAGAAATGGCTCAAGGACTCCTATTCAGTGGATGTCGAGAAATGGGGCATGGTCTACCGCCGCAGAGTCTCGGAACTCGGCAATATGGATTGGGAATCTCTGGATGAATAACCTTAATACCGACTCGAAATGAAAAGATTCACATACATAGTTATCGTAGCCGTCTTCATGATTTCCTGCAACAGGCACGAGAGGATTTTCAGCCAAAGCGCGGCAGAAAGGATGGCAGATGCCGTCGATCTCTACAGCTCGGCTCTGTCAGCGAGAGGGACCTGGATTATGGAGTATTTCCCTGACGACCAGCTCCGCTACGGGGGATGGATTTATGTGCTCGACTTCCACGAGGACCTCACGGTCGATGCATGGTTCGAGGGAGAGGAATTCGTACCCCAGACGGAGCCGGTGACCACTTCCGAATACAGAGTGGACTTCAGCATGGGTCCTATGCTCAAGTTCTGCACCAACAACGACTATATCCATTTCTTCTCCTTCCCGGGCAGACCCGACGGCGGAGGCTACCAGGGCTACAGGGGAGACTATGAGTTCACCATCATGTCCCTGGACAATGCAATGGACAATATGATTCTCAGGGGCATGAAAACCGAAAACAGGATACGGCTCACTCCCCTTTCCGGCGAATGGACTCCTGAAAGCTATATAAAGGCCGTACAGGAAAGCCAGATGAATGTGAAGCCGCTCAGTTTCGACATAGTGCTCGACGGAGAGGTCATTGGAAGGGCCACGCGCGGCTCCAGAACAGTGCTTGACAATTTCAGCCAGTACAGCCGGAGCAAAATCTGGACTTTGGAATATGGGGATATCAAGGAGGACATATGCACCATAAGCCTGCCTGACGGGGTCATAAAGACCTATGCCCCCTACACATTCAAGGCGGGTCCGGCCGAAGGACTGGAAATATATTCCTTCCGCTGGATTGCAGCCGAAGATTCCGCCAGGGACCGTTTCGTATGCCTCGACAACGATAGAATAGAACTGAAATAACAGCTGACAAGATGAAAAGAATCAATATATCTGCCTTTCTCTGCCTCATCCTCTTCGCAGGATGCGTCAAAGAAAACATACCAGAAGAAGTCACTCCGGGTGTCCTCACTGTAAGGGCAAGTGCGAGTGTCAGTCTCAGCGACACCGAAATCCAATGGTTCGCAAGCAGCGACCGCATCGGAGTCTATGCAAAGGAAGCCGGAAAGGGGGAAATGATAGCAGAAAACAAATATCTCGCTGCATCCTCTTCCACTCCGAGAACATTGTTCAAGGCAATCAGCGACAACTCCCTCATAGAGCTTTCGGACGAGGAGAAATTGGATTTGGGAATATACTATCCCTACCGCTCATCCTACTCTGCCGACGCCGTTCTGCCGGTGTCAGTGCCGTCCTTCCAGACGATACACGCAGGGCAGAAGCCTGAATTCAAACAGGAGAACATCTTCACCGGCCATGCTGAAAATGTGGGCAGGATGGAATCCGCACTCGAAATGGAGCTTACCCCGATAGCCTCCTATCTGAGGATAAAGCTCAGTTCTGTCTCCGCCGTGCCTTTCTCCTCTTTCAGACTGGAGGCCGCCGAAGGAACAGTTCTGGCCTTTGAAGAAGGTTCATACACCCTCTTCGACAGAAGCATCGACTGCGGGGAAAAGCTCTCCTCAAAGATTGACGTCAAAGTCAGCGGAGTGTTCATCTCCAGCAGCAGGCCCAATGATATATGGGTGAAAGTCAATCCCGGATTCAAGGGAGACAAAATATCATTATATGGAACTGTAAGCGGAGAAGAGATAGCCTTGGCCGAGCTTGAGACAGATGGAAAGGGTTTCACGCCTGGCGCGTGCACAGTCTTTACAGTACGCATAGAACAGGAGATAGAAGTGAAGGGCGACCTGAGCAAACACGGCAGTGCCAACTGCTACATAGTCAGTGAAGCCGCAATGCAGTACTCCTTCGATGCCACAGTCAAAGGCAACGGACTCGAAAGGGTAGCGATGAGCTTCGACGGAGCTCCATGCGACAAAATCAGCGACACACAGCTGCAGCCAGAATCTGCAGCACTGCTCTGGTACAACAATCCGGACAACATCGAAGGCAATTCTCCTGTGGTTCCATACTCAGTGAGCTACGACGAGGCCACCGGAAGAATCAGCTTCAGCACTCCTGACAACTTCGTGGAGGGTAACGCCGTAATTGCAGCTTTCGATGCATCTGGAGCGATATTGTGGAGCTGGCACATCTGGGCAGTCGAGAACTACGACGCCAATGCCGAAGCCAAATATGCCGGAAGATATGTGTTTATGGACAGGAATCTGGGAGCCACAGCAGGCCCGGAGGCAAATGTAGGCGACAACAAAGATGCAGCAAAGGCTCTCGGCAACTACTACCAGTGGGGCCGAAAAGACCCGTTCCCTGCCGCCTCGTCCTATACCGGCAAACACAGCGTACCAGAGGACTGGGGACTCAGTTGCTGGACCGGACTTCCTGAATACAAACTCTCAGACAACAGAATTTTCTCCGGAGACAGAGTCCGGAACGGGAGAATGCTCGGAAGCACACTCGGGAACAACTACAGACTGTCCGATGCCGTGGATGAATCAGTCAGATTCCCGCACAAATGGATGTTCGGAGGCACTTCCGATGCTGTCTGGCCGCAGTACAGCTGGTTCACGACCAATGACCAGTTCGGCAACAGGACCTGGCAGGAGCAAAGTGAATGGAGATGGCTTTGGGGCGCGACCCAGGAAGCCGTCAATGTCAAGACGATATACGACCCATGCCCTCCG
>CABQAB010000274.1 GCA_902461985.1 uncultured Bacteroidales bacterium
AACAGCACTGCGGATGGATATTTCATCGCTTACTGACTTTTAGCGGACAGCAATAATTTGTTATTTTTCTAACTTAAAAGAATGTTTGACACAACAAGAGACCGACTAAAAAGTCTGTCATATCTCGACTACGCCCTTCGGGCTTCGCTCGATATGACAGACTTTTAGTCAGCCCCATAATATTTTCGGGATTATGATGATGCTCTATGCTTTCTCGTCCACAGGCTCAGATGTGCTCGACCTCCGGACATATGCTGATGCCGAAACGCGTGAGGACAGAATCTACGATCTGGCTCTCGAGCTTGAGAATATCTTCGGGCAGGGCATTTCCGCTCCGGTTGACAAGGACGAGGGGCTGTTTTTCGTAGACCCCGGCGCCTCCGCACCGTCGGCCTTTCCAGCCGCATTGCTCGATTAGCCATGCAGCGGGAATCTTGACCATTCCGTCACCCATCATATAGTGAGGTACGGCCGCATCTTCTCCCAAGATGGCTTTCTGCCCTGCGAGTATGTCCATATAGACTTGTTCCGGCACGACGGGGTTCTTGAAGAAACTTCCGGCACTGCCAAGTTCTGACGGCTCCGGCAGTTTGCCCCGGCGGATTTCCGTCACCACCTGCCTGACCAGGGCGGGAGTGAGTGCGTCGGCACCGACGGACTCAAGTGCAGACACATTGGCCGGCTCAAATCCGGACATATCGGCGGATGCAGGTCCGGCTGCATTGTCAGAGGCAAATCCGGAGGCACACGCCGACGGTTCCGGCGGGCAGTTCCGCAAGGCCTCTTCCACAGCATGGCGCAGATGTCCATAATCCAGACGGGGCTGCGGCACGCGGCTGAGGCAGTATTGAACTTCGGTAATTATGTACCTTCCTTTGGCCGGAGCATGTTTGAAAACCGAATCCCTGTAGGCATAGGCACATTCGTCCACACCGAATTCGACCGTACGTCTCTCCTCCATGTCATAACAGCTGACTTTGCTGATTATATCCTTGACCTCTACTCCGTACGCCCCGACATTCTGCACGGCTGACGCCCCCGCTTCACCGGGAATATGGGAAAGGTTCTCCGCGCCCCACAGCCTCTGCTCCGCCGCCCATTTGCAGAAGTCATCAAGCACAACTCCCGACCCGACAGAGACATACACAACATCATCGGCAGATTCTTCGGCGGCCCTGTCCCCGCCGGTGACTTTTATATAGTTTATGCGCGAATGAAGCACCGTCCCGGGAAAATCACCAGTAAAAAGCAGGTTGCTCCCCGAACCGATGTGCAGGAATGGCTCAGGCAACTGCCGACCTGTCCTGCCGGAAAGCCCTTCAGCAGTCTTCCCGCCGTGCAGCAGCTCCGCCAGCTCCTCCACCGAGTCATATTCCGCAAACGCTTTCGCCCTCACCCTCATCCCGAAGGTGTTCAATTCCCTCAAATCCTTGTCATACTCTATTTCCAGCATACGCCTAACCGATTTGGGAGCCGTTGGCGAGGGCCTCCTGCGGGGTGATGAAACGCATCTTGCCGTCTCCCTGACGGGCCATGAGAATCATGCCTTTGGACTCTATGCCGCGGATTTTGCGCGGAGCGAGGTTGGCGAGTATGCAGATCTGCCTGCCGAGCATGTCCTCAGGGCTGTAGTATTCGGCGATGCCTGAAACGATGGTGCGGGTGTCGATACCAGTGTCGATGGTGAGTTTGAGAAGTTTGTCGGTCTTGGGCACACGCTCGGCTTCGAGAACCGTGGCTGTGCGTATGTCCATTTTCTCGAAATCCTCGAAACTGCATTCCGGCTTCTGAGGCTCGACTTTGGCGGCTGCCTCTTCAGCCGCGGCCTTTGCAGCGGCCTCCTCGCGGGCCTTGCGTATGGCATCCAGTCTGGCAATCTGGGCATCGATTACGTCATCCTCGATTTTTCCGAAAAGAAGAGCGGCTTCGGAAATACGGTGTCCCGCAGGCAGAAGAGTTTCGTCTGAAAGACCGGCCCACGAGAGCACGAGTCCTTCTGCATGAGATTCGCCCTCTGCGCAGGTGTGCAGGGCGGCGGATTCGGACTCCCTGAATATGTTTGCTCCGGCAGTACCCTCTTCACCGGCCCTGTGGTCAAATCCGGCATTGATGCCGACATTGAGCATTGAGCGGAGCTTTTCAGCGGAGAAAGGCAGGAACGGCTCGAACACCACCGAAAGTGCCGCACAAATCTGCAGGGACACATTCAATATGGACGCTGTCCTGTCCATGTCGGTCTTGGCGACTTTCCACGGTTCTGTCTCGGTGAGGTACTTGTTGCCGAGACGGGCGAGGTTCATGGCGGATTTCAACGCTTCCCTGAACTTGTAGGAAGAGATATTCTCCTCGATTTCAGCCACAATCTGCGGAATCTGGGCAAGAGTTTCGGCATCTATGGACTCAGGCTTCAAATCGGTCGGCACCGCACCTCCGAAATATTTATGAGTCAAGACTATAGCCCTGTTCACAAAGTTGCCGAAAATGGCCACGAGCTCGCTGTTGTTGCGTGCCTGGAAGTCCTTCCACGAAAAGTCGTTGTCCTTCGTCTCAGGGGCATTGGCGCAGAGCACATATCTCAGGACGTCCTCCTTACCCGGCAGCTGCTCCAGATATTCGTTCAGCCAGACCGCCCAGCCCTTTGAAGTGGAAATCTTGTCCCCTTCGAGGTTCAGGAACTCGTTGGCAGGCACATTGTCCGGAAGTATGTAGGAGCCGTGGGCCTTGAGCATTGAAGGGAAGACTATGCAGTGGAATACGATGTTGTCCTTGCCTATGAAATGCACGAGTCTGGTGTCATCGGATTTCCACCATTTCTCCCATGACTGCGGCAGGAGTTCACGGGTGTTGGAAATATAGCCTATCGGGGCGTCGAACCACACATAGAGAACTTTCCCTTCAGCGCCCTCGACAGGCACAGGCACGCCCCAGTCCAGATCGCGGCTCACCGCACGCGGCTGCAGACCTCCGTCAATCCAGCTTTTGCACTGACCGTAGACATTGGTCTTCCATTCCTTGTGGCCGTCAAGAATCCACTGTCCGAGCCATTTCTCATAGGAATCCAAAGGCAGATACCAGTGTTTAGTGGTCTTTTTCACAAGCGGGGAACCGCTCAACGCCGATTTCGGGTTGATGAGTTCGTCCGGGCTGAGTGTCGCGCCGCACTTTTCGCACTG
>CABQAB010000275.1 GCA_902461985.1 uncultured Bacteroidales bacterium
AAAAACCGCAGGGAACACCTGGAAGCGGTGATATGGCCGGTCTCGTGGGACGTACCCAAAGCCGCTCTGAAACAGCTTTACTACAAGACCTTGTCCCTGTCCAAAACCTGGTTCAACAGATTGTACGGCAAGTATGAGGATATTGTCCGTTTCAACAAGAGGGAGGACTGCAGCTGCGTGAGCGCGGCAATGTGGAAATATGATGCAAGAAAAAGACCGGCAGGATTCTACGACTCCACGGTCATGCTTGATTTCGAGGGCATACCCTGCCCCGCTCCTGCAGAATACGACAAACTGCTCAGGATATTTTACGGGGACTATATGACCCCGGTACAGGCACCCACCTGCCACGGGGAACTGATTTTAGATCCGGACACTCCGGCAGACGAAACCATAAGACGACTTAGAAAGGAAAAAAGATGCAAGCACTGATATTGGCAGCCGGGATGGGCAAAAGACTCGGCGAACTCACAGGAGAGAATACGAAATGCATGATAGACGTCAACGGGATTCCGCTGATTGACCGCAGCCTGAACGCCCTGGTGAAAGCAGGCATACGCAAAGTCATAATAGTCACGGGCTACAAAGGGGAAAAGCTGAAAAAGCATATTCTCGGACTCGGATGCGGCATCGAAACCGTTTTCGTGGACAACCCCGACTATGCTACCACCAACAACATATATTCCCTGTTCCTGGCGTCCGGCCACCTCTGCGAAGACGACACCGTTCTTTTAGAATCGGACATAGTCTTTGAAGACAGCGTACTGGAGAAATTAGTTTCCGACCCGCGCCCGGACCTCGCCCTCGTGGACAAATATGAAAGCTGGATGGACGGCACCGTGGTTACACTCAAGCCGGACCTTTCCATAGCTGATTTCATAACGAAAAAGGACTTCAGATACAAGGACATAGGCAGTTATTACAAGACCGTAAACATCTACAAATTCAGCCGGGACTTCTCCATCCACTACTACGCCCCGTTCCTCAAGGCCTATTGCAACGCCCTCGGAAACAACGAATACTACGAACAGGTGCTGAAGGTCATTTCCCTGCTGGACGAATGTCCGATGAAAGCCCTGCCGCTACATGGAGAGAAATGGTATGAAATCGACGACATACAGGATCTCGACATCGCATCCGGAATGTTTGCGGCCACGGCGGAGGAAAAATGGAAAGCGGTGGGCAGGAGATACGGCGGATATTGGAGATACCCGCATCTGAAAGACTTCTGCTACCTTGTGAATCCCTATTTTCCGAGCCCGAACATGACCGACGAAATCAAGGCCAGTTTTGAATCCCTGCTCAGGGAATATCCGTCAGGAATGGACGTGAACAGTCTTTTAGCAGCCAAGAATTTCTCTGTGAGGAAGGAGTATATAGTCGTCGGAAACGGTGCGGCCGAACTTATCAAGGCGTATATGGAAGGGCGGGAAGGCAAATGCGGAGTCATACTTCCGACCTTCGAGGAATATCCTAACCGGCTGCCTGCTTCACGGGTAGTGCGCTTCATCCCGGAAAACAGGGACTTCCGCTATGATGCAGACGACATCATGCGCCATTTCAACGGCAGCGGCATCAGAACCCTCCTGCTTATCAACCCTGACAACCCTTCAGGCAACATGATTCCTGGGAAAGACCTGTTCCGTCTGATTGAATGGACCGGGAAGAACGGAATGGATTTAGTGGTTGACGAATCATTCGCCGACTTTGCGGACGAAGACATTTCATTGATACACAATGACATTCTCAAAGCCAACCCGCATCTGACCGTAATCAAGTCCATATCCAAATCCTACGGTGTGCCTGGCCTCAGATTGGGAGTGCTTGCAAGCGGCGACGAAGCTCTCGTGGCTTCGCTGAAAAAGGAAGTGTCAATCTGGAACATCAACTCCTTCGGGGAATTTTTTATGCAGATTTTCGAAAAATACCACAAGGAGTATTCCGACAGCTGCGCACGCTTCAGGGAGGAAAGGGAAATATTCTTCAGGGAACTGTCTTCCCTGCCATGGCTGAGGGTGATTCCGTCACAGGCGAACTATTTCCTCTGCGAAGTTTCGGGAACAGCGTCATCTAAGGAACTGGCAATCAAGCTGCTGGCAGAACACGACATACTCATCAAGGACTGTTCGTCCAAGGCGGGATTCGAAGGACGGAACTATGTCAGAATCGCCGTCAGAGACCGCCGGGACAACCACAGACTCTACGAAACACTCAAAAGCCTCTGACATGAAAGCCACACGGTCAGCCGTCATCCGCGAAGATGAAATCAAAAGCCTCGGAATAAAGCCTTCAGACTGCGTACAGTGGGTGAAGGAGTCATTCCTTATGAAATACGAAGCGCAGCTGCCAGCCAAAATCAGCGTGCACCCGCAGGGCAACGACTTTTTCACTGCCATGCCTGTGCTGCTGCCGGAACGCTTCGGAAAGTATTCAGTGAAAATCGTTTCCCGCATCAAAGGTCGCCGCCCTGCACTGAGCAGCGAAATCTACCTCTACGACAGTGTCGCCGGCAGTCTTCTTGCCGTGCTTGATGGAGAATGGATAACGACCATGCGCACCGGAGCGGTCGCTGCGCTCGCCTGCTCCGAGTTCGCCCGCAGGGACGCGCGTGTCTACTCTTTCATCGGCCTTGGCAACACGGCGCACGCCACCGCCCTGTGCCTGACGGAAATGCTCAAGGACAGGGAGGTCACTTTCCGCCTGCTCAGATGGAAAGACCAGGCTGAGAAGTTTGCGGAAAGGTTTTCGGACTGTGGCAACATCAGTTTCGAATTCGTGGACAATGCGCCTGAACTGATTGACGGGGCAGACGTCATAATTTCCTGCATCACCGACGCCGACGGGCTCATCTGCCCCGATGACAGCCTCTTCCGTCCCGGTTGTCTGTTAGTGCCGGTCCACACGCGCGGATTCCAGAACTGCGACCTCTTTTTCGACAAGATTTTCGGTGACGACCGCGGACACATCTGCGGATTCGGCAATTTCACACGGTTCAAAAGTTTCGACGAGTTCAGCAACGTTCTTCTCGGCAGCTGTCCCGGCAGGGAAAACGACAGCGAAAGAATCATTTCCTACAACATCGGTCTCGGTCTGCACGATGCAGTTTTCGCCGACAAAATCCACTCCATGCTCGGCAACCGTCCCCACGAGGGCTTCACCCTCCAGAAAGAGG
>CABQAB010000276.1 GCA_902461985.1 uncultured Bacteroidales bacterium
TATTTCCGCACAACCTTCGCCACAGATGCATTAGTGACCGATTTCATGCGCTCAGTGGCAGGCGGGAACCTGAAAATCAAGGAATTGGGAGGCGATACTCCAATGAAATACACGGTGCTTGACGGATTCGAGACCACAGTGGCGGCATTCGGAAGCGACGCTCCCCGCCTCGACAATTTCAGACGCAGGATTCTCTGCGGTCCCGGGTCCATACTTGTGGCCCACACCATGGATGAATTTGTGGAAATCAAGGAACTGGAAAAAGCCACGGAACAATACGTAAGGATGTATGAGCAGTTGTCCTGAACATTCAGCGGTCAAGGTCCTCAAATTCGGAGGGACTTCAGTAGGCTCTTTCGATGCCGTGTCAAGGACGATGGACATCATCGCATCCAGGACAGACAGCGAGGTGGTGGTCTGTGTCTCGGCGCTGTCTAAAATCACCGACCTGCTCTATGCTGTTTCCGATGCAGCCGCCGCGGGAGATGCAGAAAAAGCGTCAGGTCTCGTTTATGAACTCCGCAAACGCCATCTGGAGCTTGCCCAGTCACTTCTGTCCGCCGATCCGGCAAGGCTCGAAAAGGCTTCCACGAAAATCAACGAAATCTGCGACACTCTCTTCGCAGTGGTCCGCTCAGCCCTGACTTTGGGCGATATGCCTGACAGAATCAAGGCCGTAATCATTTCAAACGGGGAGATTTTATCCTCGACCATAATCTGCCATGCTCTCAATTCCAAAGGCATACGCACCGGATTCGCTGACGCCAGGACCATGGTCTACACCCAGGGGGACTGCCTCTGCGGAGAGCCTTGTTTCGAAGAAACCGGCAAAGCCGTAAGGGCGGTCGTAGAAGAGACATTTGCGAGAGGCACCGCATTTCCCGAAGACGGCAGGTCAACTGACGGCGGGCGCAACAGAGTGGTGCTTACCCAGGGATTCATAGCCTCGACCCTTCAGAAATCGGCATCCGTGCTCGGCCGCGGCGGCTCGGACTACTCGGCGTCCATAATGGCTTCTGCCCTCAACGCATCGAAAGTAGAAATATGGACAGATGTGGACGGCATCAGGACCACAGACCCGCGCGTCTGCCCCGACACCATGCGCATCGACAGGATTTCCTACGCCCAGGCTGCCCGGATGGCATATCTCGGCGCAAAAGTCCTGCATCCCATGACCATAGCCCCGGCAGTCTCCCGCAATATTCCTGTCTATGTCCTGAACACCCTTGACAGCAGTTCAAAAGGCACGGCCATAGTCCCGGAAGTGGCATCCGAGGGGGTGAGAGGCATTGCTTTCAAGCGCAATCTCTATGTCTTCAGCTTTTCGGTAGACGGCTGGGAGGCGATACGCGGCAGACTGAAGGACATACGCCCGGACGTGGTGGCGGTAAAGGAAGACAGAGTGGTGGTGACCGTGGATTTCTCAGCCAATCTCGGGGCTTTCCTGAAAACAGCAGCCTCATTAACGAATATCGAACTCAGAACAGGCATGGGACAGATTTCCCTTGTCGGCAACAATCTGACGGCATTGTCATCAATGCTTGAAGACAAAGTCCAGTCCCTGAAACGGCATTACGGAAAGCTCATGAAAGACAGCGAACTGAGCTATATAGTCGATTCCGCAGTCTTGGAAGAGACTGTCCGCTCTGTCCACAGCATCCTGTTCAATAAAAACAACTGATTATGAAAGCAGTAATTAGCGGCTACGGCAAAATGGGACATTGCGTGGAGAACATTCTCCGCGAACGAGGTATCGAAATACTCGCCTGCACCAACGACATCGTGAACGGACTTCCGGCAGGTTCGGACGAGGCGGTCTGCATAGATTTCTCCACTCCGGATGCCTTCAGGGCCAATTACCGTTTCATTGCAGAAAATTTCAGGGCGGCAGTAATCGGCACAACCGGATGGAATGACATTTGCGACGAAGTCTGCGGATGTTTCAGAGAGTGCGGAACTACGATGATTTACGCTTCCAACTTTTCGGTGGGCGTGAACGTGCTTTATGCGGCGGTCAAACTGCTTTCCGAAAGACTGGGTGCTGCCTCTGGATATATGCCATATATAGTGGAAATGCACCATATACACAAACTTGACGCTCCGAGCGGCACCGCAAAGACACTCGCCGGTATAGTGGACGGGGCGATGGGCGGCAGGACCCAGGTGCAGTCGGTACGCTGCGGCGAGATTCCTGGCATTCACACGGTAGGCTTCGAGGGTCTGAACGACAGAATCACCATTTCCCACGAGGCATTTTCCCGCGCAGGACTGGCTCAGGGAGCCGTCTACGCTGCCGAACTCACTGAAAAACATCCGGGAGTCCACGAATTTTCACAGCTGCTTTGATGCGGCACAATTTTTTGAAATTATGAACGAAACGCCTTTGTTTACAGGATGCGGGACCGCGATGGTCACCCCGTTCAAAAACGGAGAAGTCGATTTCGACGCTTTTTCCACACTGGTGCGCAGACAACTTGACGCAGGAATACATTTCCTTGTCCCGCTCGCGACTACCGGAGAGGCTCCATGTCTGGAAAACGATGAAAAACTCCAGCTTTTAGTGCGCTGCCGCGAAATAATCGACACATACGAGCACGAGGGCGGCAAGCACACGCCTCTGCTTGTGGGCGCAGGCACTAATTCCCTCAAACAGACTATAAGGAACATCGAATTCTTCTCGCCTCACGGGGCAGATGCGTTCCTCGTCGTAGTACCCTACTATAACAAACCGACCCAGAAGGGACAGTACGAATATTTCAAGGCAGTCGCCGAGTCCACCGACAAACCGGTAATCATCTATAATGTGCCCGGCAGGACGGGTGCCAACATGGAGGCTGCAACCTGCATACGTCTGGCTGAGGATGTGCCGAACATAGTCGGAATCAAGGAAGCTTCCGGCAGATTCTCGCAGATTGCGGACATACTTGCAGGCGTACCGGAATCGTTTTCCGTGCTCAGCGGAGACGACGACCTCACAATGTCAATCATGACGGCCGGTGCAAGCGGAGTAATCAGCGTAGCCTCCAATGTCGTGCCGGAACTGATAGTGGATTTCGTCGAGGCTTTAGGTGCGCCGGAGATATGCGGAGGAGAAGCCGGATGTGAGATGGACATCTGCCGGTCTTCCGAACTTTTCTACCGCCTCAGCTAAGATCTCATGACC
>CABQAB010000277.1 GCA_902461985.1 uncultured Bacteroidales bacterium
AAGGCCCTCACATAGTTGGAACTGATGCTGTTACGAGACTTGGCATTGTGCAGGAAACATTCGGATTCATCGGAGACCATGTCATACCTCCAGAGTCCTCCGCCCTCGGTAGCCACCCACAGTTCGTTGCCCTTGCGGTAGAGACACTGCACCGGCCTGATTCCTGCCGGAGAGAATATCTTCCTCACGCTATTGTCCGCAGACGACCAGCAGAACACGCCGTCCGACTCTGTCCCTATCCATATCCTCTCGTTTTCCGCCAGGAGTATTGTGCCGCGTATGCGACCGGAATGACGGAGTATGTCCTCTTCCGCCCATCGCATTCCTGACTTGTCAAAAAACTGAAGGTCTCCTCCGGCGACAACCATCAGTTTCCCGTTTCCTGCATCTGCAATCCCGGTGACAGTCCGCTCCCCGGTGTGAAAATTCCTGAAAACATCTGCGCGGGCGTCATAATAGGACAAGCCCCTGCCGGTCCCGGCCCAGAACTGCCCGTCCCGGTCAACATAGACCTTACGGATTATATTGCTCGCGATTGATGTGGAATCGTCCGGAGAATGACGCCAGGTTCGGAAATCGTAGCCGTCGTAACGGTTCAGTCCGTCCAAAGTGGCAAACCACATGCGGCCGGAAGTATCCTGGGTGCAGGAAAGTACCGTACACTGGGAAAGCCCGTCACTTACGGACAGATGGATGAATGAAATATGCTTGTCAGGATTCCTGCCCCCCCCGACCGGAAAATCCGCGGCATCGGCCGGCACCGCATAAAGGCGAAAAACTCCCGCCGCCACGAAGGCAGCGAGAGCCGCAAGTATTCTCAGGAATCCCCTATTCATTATCTGAAAATCAAGTAATCTTCAAATGACGCACTTAATTCATACAACTAAATCAGCATATCCATCACCTGATTGAACACGTTTTCAGGAGTGAATCCAAGTTTCTCGTCCAGCACTTTGTATGGCGCAGAAAAGCCAAAACTCTCGAGTCCGTAGACCACTCCGTTGGAGCCTACGAGTCCCTGCAGAGTCACGGGAAGTCCGGCGGTCAGTCCGAACACGCTTGCGCCTGACGGAATTATATCCTCCTGATATTCCGCACTCTGACTGCGGAAAAGACCTTCCGACGGCACTGATACAATCCTGCATCTGACTCCCTTTTCGCGGAGCAGCTGCGCACCTGCCACCAAAGTGGACACTTCCGAACCGGATGCAAGCAGCACCACTTCATTGCCGCCCAGGCCGAAGTCTTCAAGCCTGTCCGAACCGGCTACTATATATGCTCCTTTCGCAACATCCGCATAACTGTTGCCTTCTGGAAGGCTCTTGATGTTCTGGCGGGAAAGTATAAGGGCAGTCGGTGTGGATGTATTCTCCATCGCCAGCTTCCAACTCTGCGTACATTCTTCCGAATCCGCAGGCCTGAGAACCAGCATGGAGTTGCGCCCGTGGTGGTTCTTCAGTTTCTCCATCAGCCTTATCTGGGCTTCCTGCTCGACAGGCTCATGTGTCGGACCGTCCTCGCCGACACGGAACGCGTCATGCGACCAGATGAATTTCACCGGGACTTCCATGAGGGCTGCCATGCGCACTGCCGGCTTCATATAGTCCGAGAACACGAAGAATGTGGCACATGCCGGGATGACCCCGCCGTGCAGAGCCATTCCTATACAGCAGCAGGCCATTGTAAGTTCCGAGACCCCTGCCTGGAAGAATGCTCCGGAGAAATCTCCTTTGCGCAGCTCCGTAGTCTTTTTGAGGAAGCCGTCTGTCTTGTCGGAATTGGACAGGTCAGCGGATGAAACAATCATGTTCCCGACCTGCACGGCAAGCTGGGAAAGCACGGCAGCCGAAGCCCCGCGGGTTGAGTCATCCTTTTTCTGGGAGACTGCGCTCCAGTCTATGTCAGGGCACTTGCCGGAGAACCATTCCGCCTTTTTGCCTGCAAGTTCAGGATTGGCGGCGGCCCATTCGGCCTCGGCCTTTTTTCTGAGCGCGACTATTTCAAGAAGTTCGCGGCGGCGTGCTTCGTAGATGTCGTCAGTCTCAGGAAAAATTGAGAAAGGCTGCTCAGGATTCCCCCCGAGAGCCCTTATGGTATTGGAATAGGCATCTCCGCCGAGAGGTGCGCCGTGAGTCGCGCAACAGTTCTCATAACTGCTGCCGTCTGCACGAAGCGCGCCCTTTCCCATGACAGTATGGCCTATGATGAGGGTCGGGCATCCTTTCACAGAAAGAGCCTCGTCCAAAGCCGCCCTGATCTGCGTCACGTCATTTCCTTCGATTTCAATGACATGCCAACCCCATGCGCGGTATTTCGCGGCCACGTCCTCGCTGTTCACGACCTCTGTTGAAGTGGAAAGCTGGATTCCGTTGGAATCATAGAACATGATGAGGTTGTCCAGTCCCAATGTGCCGGCTATACGCCCTGCTCCCTGGGATATTTCCTCCTGGATGCCTCCGTCCGATATGTAGGCATAGATTCTCTGCCCCATCACATCGCCCAGACGGGCTTTGAGGAATTTGGCGGCTATGGCAGCCCCGACAGCAAAAGTATGTCCCTGGCCGAGCGGGCCGGAGGTGTTTTCGATGCCCCGCAGCACGCAACGCTCAGGATGTCCCGGTGTAGGACTGTCCCACTGGCGGAACCGGGCAAGCTCATCCATCGTGAATTTGCCGGTGAAGGCAAGAACGGAATAGAGCATAGTGCTCATGTGACCCGGGTCGAGGAAGAAGCGGTCCCTCCCCTCCCAGAACGGATTTTCCGGATCATATACAAGGTACTCTGAAAACAGCACGTTGATAAAGTCCGCGCCACCCATTGCGCCGCCGGGATGCCCCGACTTAGCCTTTTCTACCATAGAAGCCGCCAACACCCTGATGTTGTCGGCGGCCCTGTTCATATTCTCGATGGAATTCATATTATCTCGGTTTAGAAGTCTGTCACGCTCAGAACGAGAGGGCGATGCCGATGAAGTCTTCAGCCTTGAGGGCTGCTCCACCGATGAGTCCGCCGTCGATGTCAGGCTGGGCGAAGAGTTCCTTTGCGTTTGAAGGCTTGCAGCTTCCGCCGTAAAGGATGGTGATGTCCTCAGCGAGTGCACCGAATTTGTCGGCGAGCACCTTGCGCACGCAGGCGTGGATTTCCTGTGC
>CABQAB010000278.1 GCA_902461985.1 uncultured Bacteroidales bacterium
GCTGCGCTGCTCCGACCACGCCGATGAAGGAGTGAAATCCTGCCCTTCCGACAGAACCATGTCCAGACCGGCCACACCGTCAATAGTAAGACCCTCAAGAGGCTGGAAGTTAAGGCTCGCAGAGGCTCCGAAGCGCTTTTCAGTGGAAGTCCTTTCAAACTGGTAGAAAAGGTCGTCGTAAGTTCTGTTGGGATATGACCAGAGTTCACCGCTGGTCTTGCTCTCGTATGGATTCAGGTCGTAGATTAGCGAAGACGGCGAGAACTCGGAACTGTTCGGGCTCTTGGACTTGGAATAGCCGCCATCGACGCTGACCGACATGAAACCCACTTTGCCTATCGCCTGGTCGAGGCTTATCCTGCCAGTAAAGCGGTTTATGTCGTTGCCCGGTATCTGGCCGCCCTGATAGGAATAGTTGGCGGAAGCATAGTAGGAAGTCTTGCTGTTGCCTCCGCGGACGCTCAGATTGTGTCTCTGGTAGAAGTCATTGTGCAGCAGTTCCTTGAACCAGTCGGTATTGGTCTTGCGCAGTTCTTCGAGCTTTGCCTGGCCTTCAGCCACAAGTTCCTCTATATTTGATGCTCCGCGGTTCTTTTCCCTGATATACTCTTCGCTGTAGAGGTAGCCTGGCGCAGACGGGTTTCTTAGCAGACGCTCCAGCTCCAGTTTTTCATCAGTCTCCATCATGCGCACTCCCCTGCGGCCCCTTGTAGTGATGCCACCGCTGAAATTATAGGTCACGAGAGTTTCTCCGTTGGTTCCCCGCACAGACGTGATTTCAATCACTCCGTTAGACGCCTTGGTTCCGTACAGCGCACAGGCCGCGGCATCTTTCAGAATCTTTATATCCGCAATGTCAAGAGGATTCAGGACCATGAACGCGTCAGACGAAATCACCTGGCCGTCAAGCACATACAAAGGCTCGTTCGCAGCATCTCCTTCGCGGAACGAGGCATTGCCCCTGATTCGTATCTCCGGCTTCGTACCCAGATCACCCTTGTTGGTGACGACAAGTCCGGGAGACGCGCCCTGAAGCGCCACTGACATATCCACGACCGGTTTGTCCTGCAGCCTCTTCACGTCCACGACACTTATCACTCCGGCCTTGGCCCTGATGTCGACGTCGTTGATGTTCTGTTTTCCCATCACTACCGCCCCTTCCATCATATTGGAGTCAGGTTCGAGTTTGAAATTGATTTCTTTCTGTCCGGCATAGGCCACTGAACGGGGTTTCATACCGAGAAACGAGGCTTCCACGAATATATCCTTTGCATCCGGAATTTCGAGGAAATAGTATCCGTTCGCATCGGTCGAGGTACCATTCTTTATATTGCCGCGCATATAGACATTCGCCCCCGCAAGCGGTTCATCATAATCGTCTGTAACACGACCGGCTACGACCACATGACCCTTAGTCTGGGCAGACGTCTGGAGAGCTGCGGCCATAAGGAGCAGCATCATCAGGTAGACACAATGGTTTTTCATATCAAGTTTAAGTTTGTCACAACTGTCATGTCCAAAGATAATTCACTCTGTATAAGACAGTTTTATATCAATTCCGACCACTACTTCTGCTGTTTCACCCCATTTTACGGGCAAACAACTTTCAAATTTAAACCATTATTTTGAAAAACCAGCATAAATCAGGCAAAATCAACAAAAAATGCCCACATTCCTGAAACGGGTTCAGGACGGGGCACTGAATAAGATATTTCTCCGGACAAGAAAAGGACTTCCTGCGCTCTTATTTCCTCGGCTTGATATTGAGTTTGACAGGCCGGATCATATTTTCAGGTGAAAGTATAGTGTCGAGTTCCTCCCGGGTCAGGATGCCGTGTTCGAGGACAAGATCGTAGACGCTCCTGCCGGTTGCGAGGGCCTCCTTTGCGATTTTCGTAGAGTTCTTGTAGCCGATTACCGGATTGAGGGCAGTAACTACTCCGATGCTGTCATGGACATATTCGAGGCAGTTGTCCTCATTTGCCCTGATGCCGTCTATGCAGTTAATCCTCAGAGTGTCGAATCCGTTCATCATGATTTCCGCAGACTCGAAGCAGCACTGGGCCATAACCGGCTCCATGGCGTTCAGTTCCATCTGGGCCGCCTCACCGCTCATCGTTACACAGAGGTCATTTCCGATAACCTTATATGAAATCTGGTTCATGACCTCAGGAATCACAGGATTCACCTTGCCCGGCATAATGGATGACCCTGGCTGGCGGGCAGGCAGGTCAAACTCGTGCAGGCCGCATCTCGGGCCGGATGAAAGAAGCCTCAGATCGTTACAGATTTTATTCATCTTCACCGCGATACGGCGCATGGCCTGAGAGTATCCTACCATGGAGGACGTGTCGGAAGTCGCAGCGACCATATTCCTGGCGCCCTTGACGTCCCAGCCGCTGATTTCACGCAGAGCTGCAACGCATTTCCCGGCATACTCAGGCTCCGAGCATATTCCGGTGCCGATTGCTGTCGCGCCCATGTTCACGGTAAGCAGTTCTTCCGCCGCGAACTCAATATTTTTGATTTCATCGCTCAATATGGAGGCGAAAGCACCGAAGGTCTGTCCGAGAGTCATAGGCACAGCATCTTCGAGCTGGGTACGCCCCATTTTCAGTATATGGGCGAACTCGGCGGCCTTTGCCTCGAATGAGGCGATGAGGAGTCTGAAATGCTCCATGAATTTCAGATGGGTTGCATACAGTCCTAAGTGGATGGCAGTAGGATAGGCATCGTTGGTGGACTGGGAGCAGTTCACATGATCATTGGGTGAACAATATGCATATTCCCCGGGCTGGTGTCCCATAAGCTGGAGCGCGCGGTTGGCTATGACCTCGTTCGCGTTCATGTTGGTAGTCGTACCGGCTCCTCCCTGAATCATGTCTACCGGGAACTGCTCATGATGTCTGCCGTCCAGGATTTCACGGCAGGCGGCGGATATGGCCTCAAACTGCCCGTCAGTAAGCAGTCCGAGCTCGTGGTTTGCCATGGCGGCCGCGAGTTTGGTCATTGCAAGACCGTTTATAAAAAGAGGATAGTCGCAAAGGTGGAAACTGCTGATGGGGAAATTCTCAATGCCCCTGAGAGTTCTTATCCGGAACTGTTGAGAAAGCACAAGGCTCTGGGGGATATTGCGATAAC
>CABQAB010000279.1 GCA_902461985.1 uncultured Bacteroidales bacterium
ATGAGCATCTGCCGCTGCTGCGGGTCCCTTTCCACTTTCCATGTCGGGTATTGCCCCATCAGCAGGGCAAGGGAATTCTCGGTGACTTTGATTTCGTGCTCCAGTTCCGGGACCAGCGCGGCAGTGGAAGCGTATTCCACCTGTGCCTGCTGGTATACGGTTTCAGAGGTGAGACCTCCTTCGTAGCGCAGTTTAGCCTGTTTTACGCCTTCGGAACGAGTTCTGAGAGTGTTGCGGACTATGAGAAGCTCATCATCTAAGGCGACGAGTCTGTAATATGCCGATGCCACTTCAGCGATAAGGCTCATCTTCAGTGCCCTTGAGTCCTCCATGCTTGCGAGATATTCCGATTCCCCCTTGCGCTTTGCCCAGCGTATGCGCCCCCACAGGTCAATCTCCCAGGAGAGGTCCAGTTTGATGTCGAATTCCGGGGCCCGGCTCGATTTGCCTTCGTAGTAATCGTTGGTCTCGAAGTCGGCCCCTATATTGACGCCTATTTCCGGATAGAATCCGGCTTTGCTTATCCTGTATGTCTGGCGCATCCTTTCTATGCGCGATGCTGCCGCCATCATGTCCTTGTTGTGTTCCAGCGTGGTCGCAATCATACGGCATAGCGTGCTGTCACCATAGAATTTCCACCACTCTACATCTGCAAGCGTGAGCGAGTCGGCAGGCTGGCTGTACTCCTGAGGTATGTCAAGAGACGGTTCTGCACATTCTCTGACAGCCGAACATCCGCATGCGAATCCTAAAGCGGCAACCGCATATATGATATTCCGCATTTTCATTTTCTTTTCAATTTGTCTTTGATTTTGTGGATGATTACGAAAAAGAAGGGCACGAATACAATTCCTATGGTAATCGCCACAATCATTCCGAAGAAAACGCCCGTTCCAATGCCCTGCCTGCTGGCGGAACCCGGACCTGAAGCGAATACGAGAGGCAGAAGTCCGAGGATGAACGAGAGGGAAGTCATCACTATGGGGCGGAAACGGAGTCCGGCTGCGATAATGGCCGCCTCCTTGGCGCTTCTGCCCTTCCTGACTTCTTCGTTGGCAAATTCCACAATCAGTATGGCATTTTTTGAGACAAGCCCCACGAGCATGACAAGTCCGATCTGGAAATATATATTATTTTCCAGTCCGCAGCACAACGCTCCGATGTATGCACCGAGGACCGCGACAGGCAGCGACAGAATGACCGCAACCGGAATGGACCAGCTTTCGTACTGCGCCGCGAGGAAAAGGAATACGAAAAGGAATGCAAGCGCAAGCACCAGTCCTGTCTTGCCGCTTTCCTTTTTTTCCTGGTAGGAAAGTCCGCTCCATTCTACGCCTATGGAAGACGGCAAATGTTCGGCGGCAATGCTTTCCAAAGTCTGCATGGCCTCTCCGGAACTGTAGCCGTGTGCTGCTTCACCGGATATGGTGGCGGCCTGGAACATATTGAATCTCTTTATTGTTCCGGAACCTGTGGTGTAGTGGGTGGTGCCGAGGGCGGTGACAGGGATCATGGTCCCGTTAGCCCCTTTTACGAAAAACAGGTTGAGATTGTCCCTGCGTGCCCTGTACGGGGCTTCCGCCTGGATGTAGACCCTGTAGATGCGGTTGAACATGTTGAAGTCATTGACATAGATAGAGCCTGTAAATGCCTTCATTGTGGAGAATATGTCAGAGATAGGAACTCCCGACAGTTTTGCCTTGTCCCTGTCCACGTCGAAATACAGCTGTGGAATGTCGTTCTGCATCGAGGACGTGAGACCGTTGAATTCGGGTCTCTGCCCCGCATAATGGAGCAGGGTGTCCACTGCCTGCTGCAGTTCGGCGTAACTCGTGTTGCCCCTGGCTTCGAGCACCATTTCGAATCCTCCGGAACTTCCGAGACCGGGAATGAGGGCCGGGCTTGACAAATAGACCTTGCTTTCCGGATAGCGTGCAAGTTCTTTCCGGATTCTTTCCATAATCCTGCCTATATCGGAAGTCTTGCGGTCATTCCACGGTTTCAGAATGACAGTCAGCTGACTGCGGGCGGGACTTGCGCCGAGTCTCGGACTTGACCCGGTCACGTTCAGCACATATTCTACGTCAGGGTCTTTGAGCAGGTAGTCCATGGCCCTTTCGGTGACGGCGCGTGTCCTTTCAAGAGCCGCCCCCTCCGGAAGTTCAAGTTCCACTGTAAAATAGCCCTGGTCTTCTTTCGGAAGGAAACTCTGCGGGAGTATGCTGTTCATCATCCAGATGCCGATGATGACTACTCCGAAAGCGGCGAACATCCTGCGGGAGTGTCCGAGAGTCCACCTGATTATGCGTTCGTAAAATCTGTTTCCCGTAGCAAGGGCCGAGTTTATTCTCTGGAAAAGCCTGTTCTTTCTGCCGTTGTCGGGTCTGAGGAGCAGAGAGCACATTACGGGACTTAGCGTCAGAGCCACGATAGTGGATATTATCACCGACACGGCAATCGTGATTGTGAACTGGCGGTAGAGCTGCCCGGTTATTCCGGAAAGGAAACTTACCGGCACGAACACGGCGCAAAGCACCAGTGACATCGCTATAAGTGCACCTGACAGATTGCTCATCGCCTTCTTCGTGGCCTCGTATGGCGTCAGCCCCTCCTCGTTCATGATGCGGTCCACATTTTCCACGACCACTATGGCATCGTCCACCACTATTCCTATGGCAAGGATGAGTCCGAGCAGTGTCATCATGTTCAGTGAGAAACCGAAAATAAGCATCACTCCGAATGTGCCTATGAGCGAAATAGGCACGGCTATGACCGGAATCAGCGTGGCTCTCCAGTTCTGGAGGGAGAGGAACACCACGAGAATGACGAGCAGCAGGGCTTCGAAAAGAGTCCTGTATACATTGCGGACAGACTGCGAGATGTAGGTCGTCATGTCGAAAGGTATATTGTAGGAGATTCCTTCCGGGAAATTCGACGCTATTTCCTCCATCACTTTTTTAACCGATTCAGCCACTTCCATCGCGTTGGCCCCCGGCAGCATCCTGATGTCGAGCACGGCCGCATTCAGTCCGTTTATGCCGCTTTCAGTGGCGTAGCTCGATGCCTCCAGAGAAATTCTGGCTACGTCCTTAAGACGGATTATGGAGCCGTCAGGATAGGCCTTGACCACGATGTCCTCGA
>CABQAB010000280.1 GCA_902461985.1 uncultured Bacteroidales bacterium
CCAGCCACCCCGGAGTCTGGACTGCAGCCCCTTTTATTATGGAAATGGCGGACTGGATTCCTTCGGCGATGAGTTTTCCGGCAACGGCAAGCAGCATGCAGGCTACTATGAGAGTCGCGAAGGTCTCGTATTTTCCATGTCCGAAATCATGGTCCTTGTCACTGCCTTTGGACGACATCTTGATTGAAAACAGCACCACAATGTCGCTCAGCAGGTCTGAAAGGGAGTGGACTCCGTCTGCTATCATCGCGGCACTGTGCGCGAACACGCCCGCAAAGACTTTGAACACAGACAGCAGCAGGTTCACTACGGAGCCTGCGATTGTAATCATGGATATTCTCTTTTCACGGCGCATCGTGTCCGCACCTGGCTCTGACACGCCGCCGGTATGCTTCGCTGACATATCATTCACAGACTATCTCCCCGAAGAACTCCGGCCTGTGATAATCGGGAGAGGCCGTTGCAATCGGGTAAAAGGTTATGAAATGGGGCTTTGACAATTCGTCTCCGCATTTATAGAAATTGCCTTTGAGCCTTGCACCATGCCAGCTCTCAAGATTGTCCCCGAAAAGGGCAGAACATGGGATGGCGACCCTCAGTGTCCAATGGTTGTCGCCGTGGATTTCCGTAAAAGCCCTGCAGCCGTATGAAGATGAACTCAGCACCGATTCCAGGACCTGGGCAGGGGCATCGGCCGGGTCATGACGCGAAGTTCTGCGTGACATGCAGAGCGTACCTATGGCGTTCCACTCGAAATTATAATAATGGCTTGAACCTTCGGGCATTACAAAGAATTCGACACAACTGTCTTTGTAGACGTCATGGCCGTTACGGGTCTCGATTGCCCTCGTATATTCTTCATTCACTTCATATTCCACAAAGAGATGACTGTCGTTGTGGAAAGCCCTGAAAGCTACATAAGGACGATACGGAAATTCATCCGCCCAGTTCAGGCACTCAAGCACATGTGCGGGAAGACCGTTGAAGGTGTTGTCGTCTGAAACCAGGTTTTGCGCTGATATTCCGACATTAAGACGAGGGATTGTAATCATTATTCAAAAATTATTGATACTTTTGCGACAGTTGTTCTTTCGCACCGCGAATTTAAGAAACAATTTTGACAATAACACTAATACCGATAATCATGGAACTCAAGATTTACAGATGCCGTCATTGCGGCAACATCATCGTCCATTTGAAATCCAGCGGAGTTTCAGTGTTCTGCTGTGGAGAGAAAATGGAGAGACTGGTTCCTAACACCGTCGAGGCAGCTTCCGAAAAGCATATCCCTGAAGTCAGCCGCCTCGACAATCTGGTCAAAGCCAGTGTGGGAAGCGTACTCCACCCCATGCAGCCCGAACATTATATAGAATGGATTGCCTGCTCCGGCAAGGACGGGCTTCAAATCAAATGGCTGCAGCCGGGAGATACGCCTATTGCCGAATTCAAGCTCAGCGAGGAAATCAATCTCGTGGAAGTTTTCGCTTTCTGCAATCTGCACGGACTCTGGAAAAAGGAATCGTTCGCGGAACTGGACTGAAAATGATAAAGATTCCAGGAGCGTCCAGACTGCTTTGACTATTCTACGCTCCCGAGCAGGTCTACAAGGGCGATTGCGGTGACAGCCTCCACGATGACGGGGGTACGGAGAGCGAAACAGGCATCATGACGGCCGCGGGCGGAAAGTTCAGTCATTTCACCGCGGCTGAAATCGTATGTATGCTGGACCTTGCTTATTGTAGAAGCCGGCTTGAAGGCCACCCTGAACACGAGGTCCGCACCATTGCTCAGTCCGCCGTTCACTCCGCCTGCCCCGTTTTTCACCGGACGACCGTCTGGTCCGAACGGGTCATTGTGCTCCGAACCGCGCATGGCCGCCGCTGCGAATCCATCTCCGAATTCCACGCCCCTCACACCCGGGATAGAGAACACCAAATGCGAAACCACCGATTCGACCGAGTCGAAAAAAGGCTCGCCCAGACCTACCGGCAGCCCCGAGACCACAGCCTCCACGACACCCCCGATGGAATCTCCTTCAGCCATGACCTGCTCCACAAGGCTCTCCCAGCGTGTGCTGTCATCACAGCCTCCAACGGCTTTCAACGAAGCATTTATCTTGACCTGCGGCAAAACTGCGGCAAGGATTTTCTTTGCCACCACTCCGGCAGCGACCAAGGCGACAGTCATGCGTCCGGAAAACATGCCTCCGCCGGTGAAGTCCTGAAATTCCCTGCCCCCATGCACTCCGTATCGCTGAGGGTGGGTCACATAGTCCACATGACCGGGACGGGGAACAGACTCGAACTGAGAGTAGTCTCCAGGGCGCATATCTCCATTATGGAACTCTATTACAAGCGGAGAGCCGTCGGTGAATCCGTCCCTGACGCCTCCGGAGATGTGTGGAATGTCGGCTTCACGACGTGCGGTCGTGCCCTTTGCGGCAGGCCTGCGACGGTCGAGGTCGGCCGTGAAATCAGTTCCGGACAAAGCCAGTCCCGAGGGGATACCTTCGATTACGACCCCTATGACGGATTCATGCGAACCGCCGTAGAGCGTAATTCTGAAATTGTTTCCGAAACTGTTGTGCATGACTGTTTCAACGCTGAATCAAACATTTTCACTATGCCGTGGCGAGGAAAGCGGCTAATGAGATTCAAAACTTTCCACAAAGCCGGGGTATGACTTGGACACGCAGGCTTCATCATCGATGACCACAGGCGAATCCGCTCCGAGCGAAGCCAGTTTCAACGCCATGACCATTCTGTGGTCGTGTCGGGAACTGAATTCTCCGCCTTTGAGAAGCTGCCCGTTAAGCACTCTCCATTGCAGAGAATGTCCGCGCACTCCCATAAGGTCATTTTCGTAGTCCATATTAACTTCCACGCCCATTTTTTCCAGAACATCCGCAATCGCAGCCCCTCTGTCGCTCTCCTTGTCTTTCAAACGGTTCACTCCATAAATCCTGCTCCGGCCCTGACAGAAAGCGGCAAGCACCGCCGTTGCAGGGAAAAGGTCGGGAGAATGGGAGAGGTCGGCATCGAAAGCAAGCAGAGGAGACTGGCGCACATGTATTTCACCCTCCTCCCCGTCAAGCTGGGTTATGCTTGCCCCTGCTGCCATAAGCACATCCATAATCGC
>CABQAB010000281.1 GCA_902461985.1 uncultured Bacteroidales bacterium
AGGGTCGGGGTCTGTACCCTGCCTATTGACAGCACTTTACGGTTGCGGTCATAGCCTCCTCCGAATTTGAGGGAATAGAGTCTGGTGGCATTCATGCCCAACAGCCAGTCCCCTATCGCCCTGCACAGACCGGCTTCGTACAGTTTCTGGAATTTTGATGAATCTTCGAGACGGTTGAATCCCTCCCGGATTGCCTCCTCTGTAAGGGATGATATCCACAACCTCTTAACGGGACACTTGGCACCCGCTTTCTGCATCACCCACCTCTGGATAAGTTCTCCCTCCTGTCCGGCATCACCGCAGTTCACTATCATGTCCGCATGCTGCATCAGCTGTTCGATGACCTTGAACTGCTGGATGTATGTGGCATTGTCTATCAGTTTGATTCCGAAACGCGGAGGAATCATCGGCAGAGATGACAATGCCCAGACACGCCACTGAGGCGAATAATCCTGAGGCTCCTTGAGAGTGCACAGATGTCCGAAAGTCCACGTTACCTGATAGCCGTTGCCTTCAAGATAACCGTTCTTTCTCAGTTTCGCGCCGAGCACATCCGCTATTTCCTTCGCCACGCTTGGCTTTTCCGCTATGCAGACTATCATGACTCAGTTTCTTCAGAATGTCAGAACTGCCCGGCCAAAAGTCCGTCAGGAGTACGAGAGAGGTAGTCCGGAATTACTATCGAGGTGTACCGGGACACTGTTTCAACCGGATTTGTGGTGGAGAGTCCCACGAGAAACGCTCCGGAGTCGCGGCCGGAAATGAGGCCGTTGACGGAATCCTCGAACACTACTGAATGGTGCGGGTCGGTACCGAAATATGCCATAGCCTTGAGATAACAGTCCGGCGACGGCTTCGATTCGCTGAAGTCCTCGCTGGTGAAGATTCTGTCGAAAAACCCGCGTATTTCAGGAAGCTTGGCATAGACAAGTTCCATTTTCGGTTTATTGGAACTGGTCACGACCGCCGTTTTCCATCCCCCGGACTTCGCTGCCTTCAGGAACTCAGGAAAACCGGGAATGTATTCAAACGGCATTTCATTCTCGAACGCCAGCAACTGCCGGGTGATTTCCGGCCAGTCATTTCTGTCGAAATTATTTCCTAATATTGCAGTCAAGGTGCTTCCCTTGATTTCAATTCCGAAATCCTTCCGTCCGAGCCTCTCCTCTCCCACCTTGTTCCAGAATATTGTATAGTATTTCTCGCTGTCTAAGACAACTCCGTCAAAATCAAACAGCAATGCCTTATTCTCCATATCTCACTTTTTTCGCCTGCAAACCTCGGATTTGCAGTATAGTTCTCAGCCACAAATTTTGTATGGCAAAGATACGCAATTTGTACCGATTGAATACAAAATTGCTCACAGATTGAGCAAAATTAGACACAAGAGGCCGACTAAAAAGTCTGTCATGTCGAGCGAAGCACGAAGTGCATAGTCGAGACATCTATTGATTAGCAATCAAGTAATAAGATCTCTCCACGCGCTTCGCTTGGTCGAGATGACATTTGCAAGACTTTTTAGCCAGCCCCTCTCGCAATCATGCATAAAAAAAAGTGCAACGCTGCGGGCTAACCCGACGGCGCTGCACTCTTGTATGAATCTTCAGCATGTATTTCAATGGAAGCAAGAAGATACCGCTTTGTGCATAGTCATATCACATATCTATTTTTCTTGGACGAGGTCGCTGCTTCCTGGAATATGCTCGAATTCGCGGTTGTCATCGCTGCGGAGGGTGCGCTCACCTAAAAGGCCTTTATGTTCAGTTACCTCCGTGCCATCATCTAAAATATATTTCTTTCTCCCTGAACTGCCGGAACTGCTTGTCGCAATGCTGAAAATGGTGAACAACAGCCACAAGGCTATTATGCACATCATTACAAAACCCAACAACATTCCCAAAGCGAAAGCAACGGGGACTAAGACCAGCAACATAAGTGAACGCAGCAGGGCCACCGACGGGCTGTGGGCGGAAATGATGCTTTCGCAGACCAGGGTGCCGCAAAGGACTGTCAGTGTGGGCGCGGCCATCAGTATGATGTTTGAGGACTCCGGCGTCGAGTCAGAAATCATGCCTGCCACGAATAAGACGAGACCGTAGACGAGCGAAAGCATTATCGAAACCGTGGCGAAATAAGGATTGGATTCTATTTTGTCTCCCCAGAATTTCTTTTCAAGGGCGTTGAACCACATCAGGTTGGAATTCAGTGCCATGTCTGTATTGTTTTAAAGGGTTGAAACATAATATGCCAGCGCAGCATTGGCCGCAAAGCGGATGACTAACGCAATGACTCCGGCCAGCACATACTTGTTGAACGGGAAGTACTGTCTCTTTTCCAAAGGGCTTTCCCTGAGATTCTCCGTGAACGCCGATGAAAAGGCCAGTTTGATGCCCATTATCACATTCAACAAGAGCCACACATAGTATATTATTATGTGTTCTATATTGTAGGCACCGTATAGGCGAGCATATCTGCTAAAAGAATCCGGAACACAAATGTCCATTTCGAAGAAGCTTGGCACTATTCTCAAGATAGTGATGCAGAGCAGCAGGACCAGCATGCCTGTCCACGATTTCTCGCTTCTTCTCCAGTTGTTGTTTCTAATGACTATAGACCAGGCATATATGGCAGTCAGAGGATAGAGATAGTCTGAATAGAGTTTGAAACAGACATTAAAAGTCTCATTATATACACCGATAATAGCCCGGACTAAACATATAAGAGTTGATATGGCTATCACTGATACAAGCACGATAATTCCGTTTCTGATCTGACGGTTGGACGAGAGCGGAATCAACATACCAAATGCAACGGCATAAATAAATTCACTTGAAAAAAATGCCCAGCAACTTGCAGTCGTGATAATTTCGTAGGATAAATCCAACGACAACCAGTTATTCAACAAATATAAATCATTTCCGACAAGCGACATTATCCAGGATAGCACGAAAAAGACCACGAACAGAGTACGGTAGCGTTTGACATGGCTGCCGAGCGGAAGTTCAGGCTCCCTCTCAGCCTCCAGCTGTCTTTCCTGCTCTTCGTGCTCCGCCTGCTGACGGGCCTCGTTTTCAAGACGCAGACGCTCACGTTCAGCCTTTGCTACCGCGACTTCCT
>CABQAB010000282.1 GCA_902461985.1 uncultured Bacteroidales bacterium
GCTGCTTGAGCCACGGTGCTAGAGCCACCACGGACATGTTGGTCAGATCGGCTGATGTTGCTTGCAGGATGGCATTGACGGCTTGTCGGAATACACGGGAGGTAACGGCCCGGCTGTAGAAAGCGAGAGGAAAGCGTCGGCGCCTGCCGGTGAACGTGCAGCAGAAGTTATACCGTTCCACAAAGGCTCGGGTATGGTTAATGTACCTGCGCACGCCGGGATAGGTCCGAAAGAAACAATTCAGGTATTCCTGGGCCTGTTCTTCCGTTGTGTGGATACGTAGCTCCGACCGTAGAATCTCCCGCAGTGTTTGTGCACTCATGCAGTTGACGATGCCGAAGTTAATTTTTTTCGCTATTCGACGCAAAATATGATGGGGGGTGGAAACCTCGTCCTTTCCAGCCATAATCTCTTCGTAGGAGTAGCCCGAGAATCCCGCGGCCGTCAAACAATGAAGATCCATATCGGAATGGAAGGCGTCAATAAGGGTTTTGTCACGGGAATAGGCTGCAAGTACGCGCAGTTCCGCATTGCGTATATCAAGATTATAGAAATCGAAATCTTCACTGTCTGGCAAAAATAACGCCTTGAGATTGAGGCCTGCTTCTGGCAGATGGGAGGGAATTTGCTGGAGATTGGGTTTGGAACAGCTCAAACGATAGGTAACCGTACCGGTCTGATTGAATTCGCAGTGTATTTTTCCATCCGGGCCGGAATAAGCCAGCCAGTTTTTCAGACAGGAGGTAAGACAATGTTCCAGTTTTCGGAGTGCCAGGATATGCCCCAGTAGCGGCAGTTCGTGGATTTCAGCCAGCTGTGCAAGGGTGGCGCTGTCTGTACATGGGATTCCGGTATCCGTCCATTTGATGACAGGCAGGTGCATTTCCTCATAGAGGATACGCTTCAGATCCGGAGCAGCAGGAGAAGGATCGAAGCGGTAGCCGATCTGAGTAAAGAGGCTGTCCCTGGCCTCGGCTATCCTCTTTTCGATTATAGCGATATACTGTACGAGTCTGTCCCTATCTATGCGTATTCCATTGTACTCCATCTCTGCTATGATGTGACTGAGCGGCAGGTCAATATGTCGGTACGCCCAACCAAGCGGCAATGTTGCCAATTTCCTGCCCATACATTTTTCCACCGCAGCGATGCGCCTGCTGTCATCGTTGAAGTCCTGTAGCTGACTGTGGCAGATCATGCGGATAGAGAGAGCGATCATGGCAGTGTAGCGGAGCAGTTCGGCTATCTCAGCGTCCTCGTTGTTTTTGGTCTCCATTTCCTCCGGGATTTCCAAGGGAGGGCAGACAAATTCTGCCTGTTCTGATGAAAGGCGTACCAATCTGTCCGCCGCATCCTGATATTTGGCTGGGATAGCAGTTTTCCCCTTACGGTTGACGAGCCGTATCCGATGTATGGGCCGTATTTCGGAAAGGCGAAGTACCCCTTTGTCTATCCAGTGGGTAAGATGTTCCAGTTTTTTCTTTTCAGTGAGACCACACCACCATGTGACAATAGCGGCTCTGCTTTTTTCATGGTGTGCGGCAAGAAGATTTTTGTACTTTTCAGCTTTTTCCGTCCACCTTGCCTCAAGATGTGCTTTGAACCACTCTTTTTCTTTTGCCAGAGATGGAAAACGGTCGCTGATGAGTGTTTCGAGCCCGTATTCCTGTTTATCCTCGTTGATCTGGTGTTCCGCAAGGGTGATGTCATACCGCACATCTATTCTGATGCCGTACCGTATGCGAAGCCATTGCATTCCGGTTTTTCCATCGGCCATAATGAGGTACACGGAGTCGTCGTTGAGTAACCTTTCCAGAGTATTACATATATTGTGCCAGTCATCAGGAGATGAATAGGGATAGAGGCGGTGTTCAAAGGGGAAGGCCAGTCCGTGGCATTCCTGCCACGAGAGGCCGACGGCTATGACACGACCTTTTCCATGTGAGAAAACGGTTTCCACAGCGCAGGCCAGAGCTACGGGCCTGCCTTTTTTCCGAGCCGTTGCTCGTATTTCGGTGAGTGCACGTTCAAGTGCGAGCAGGATTTTTTCTGTTTCTATTTTCGTTTCCGTGTGGAGGTTGATATCAATGATGTCGCCGTCGGCAAGCTGAAAGGTTCTGCGTATCTCGGTTTCCAGAGTAGGTACGAGACCGGGGTATTTGACCGCATCCCTGACAGGGCAGACCACATTTACATGAATTTTGACGCCGTCTTTGGTCTTGAATGTATGTATTCCTCTGACTGCCGGGCCCGTTTGTATTCCAAGTGCCTTGGCCGCATATTCACCGAGGGTACAGATGGCTTTGGGGCGGAGACGATCCAAATAAGCGAGCAAGTTTGTCCTGCAATGTCCGAACAGTTTTTCAGTGAGACGGAATCGCTTCTCTGCAACGTCATACTCTGGTTCGCACAGGCATGCGTAGGTGTAGCCGAAGGACAACTTGGCATATTGTGGATGTTCTCGTCTGACACGGGCGACAATCCGACGGAGTAGTGAACTTGTCGGGCTTGTGAACGCGCCATGTCGGATATCCATATTTAGGGGAAAATTTCCAATAAACAGGATATCGGGCCTTCCCGGAGGCGGTTCCATACACGGTCTGTTGTATAAGGGACACTCTCGACAAATTCCAGTTTTTTTCATTCAATATCCGTAGTTAAAGCGAGAAATCCTGTTCATCTGTCTGGCGACCCCAGTTGGACAGTTGCCCGGTAGATTCGGCACTTTGTCCCTTGGCTGCCTGCTTTTGATCCGCATTGAGCAGATACTGGCTGTCGAGAACCGTATAACCCTGAGAATGTTTGACGTCCGTCAGGTCGAGTTCCTGTCTGAGTTCAGTATGTTCTTCCGGGGACAGGTTGAGCGTGTAGGCATTCCTTGCGGCGGCTTCAAACAGGGCTGAATCGTCCATCATCCTATACCGCGGGTTGTACCGAAAAACGGTATACCGTATCTGCCGCCAGACAAGGACAATCCACCCCCGGTCTGGCAGATAATAAACTCCGGAGGATGAGCTGTTCAGCATGGCGACGCTATGGGTCTTGATAAGATCGCGGGCTGATACAACATCGCGCAGGTCATCAGTGATGGCCGCAAT
>CABQAB010000283.1 GCA_902461985.1 uncultured Bacteroidales bacterium
AGGAGTGCATCGAGCAGGGCAAGAAGTACTTCTCCGTCGCCTCCGGCGGCGGCACTGGCCGTACCCTCCATCCGGACAACATGGCCGCCGGCCCCGCTTCCTACGGCATGACCGACACCATGGGCCGTATGCACTCTGACGCACAGTTCGCAGGTTCTTCATCAGTTCCTGCACACGTCGAGATGATGGGCTTCCTCGGCATTGGCAACAACCCTATGGTCGGCTGCACCGTAGCCTGCGCAGTTGATGTCGCAACAGCATTGAACAAATAATCTTGCAAGACAATCTCACGATTGCAAATCTTCAAGATTAAAACAGAAAAATGAGGCTGACTCAAAAGCCGTAATAATGTCATCTCGACCGAGCATTGCGAGTGGAGAGATCTTCTTAAAGTATAGATATCTCGACTACGCCCTTCGGGCTTCGCTCGATATGACAGGCTATTGAATCAGTTTTAAAACGCAGAAAGCCTCTGTAACTCACGATGTTACGGAGGCTTTTCGTTTGTGCGTCAGTCTGTCTTTATGGTAAACACTACCGCAGCCGGGGATAGAAGCCTGATAACTACATCATCAGTTCCGTGGCTGAGCATCCGTCTGCGAGCAGCCGGCGGATCTGAGATGAGGAAACGTGCACCAAGGGCATATTGACGGTGCGGATTTTGTATAAAAATTGCTATATTTGAGCCGATGAAAATGTTTGGGTTATGAGAAGAACAGAGGTTGTGAATCAGATAAGGGAGATTATCCGCAAAGTCGCTCCGACTGCCAAGACTATTCTTTACGGGTCGGAAGCAAGGGGCGATGCGAGGGAAGACAGTGACATAGATTTGCTCGTACTGCTTGATAAGGATAAACCGAATTTTGATGATGAGGCAAATATAAGTTATCCTTTGTATGAACTTGAAATTAAGACGGGAGTTTCAATCAATCCTCGTATAATGTCAAGAAAATCTTGGGAAAACAGACCATTTGTGACACCTTTTTATATTAATGTTGTTAACGAGGGCATAGTTTTATGAATAATACGATTGCATCAGAGGACAAGAATGCCCTGATAAAATATAGAATGGAAAGGGCTTATGATGCGTTACAAGAATCCCGACTTGTTGCAGATGGTAAATTTTACAATGCAGCGATAAACAGATTGTACTATGCCTGTTATTATGCTGCTGTTGCGCTCCTTTTGACAAATGACATTCCAACCCAAACTCATAACGGAGTAAAGACTATGCTCGGCTTGCATTTCATTTCCAAGGGATTGCTTCCTGTTTCTGCAGGGAAAACATTTTCAGTTCTGTTCAATCAGAGGCATAGTGGTGATTATGATGACTTTGTTTATTGCGACCAAGAAATGTTCGATTCCTATTATCCGCAGGCGGAGAATTTTGTGAATGAGATTTCTGAATTGCTGAAAGGTTGACTTCTTCAGCCTTGTTACATCATCAGTTCCGAGGCTGAAAGGCCGTCCGCGAGTATGCGGCGGATTTGAGATGAGGAAACCTGCACTAAGGGCATATTGACGGTGCGGATTCTATATCTCCGGTTTTCTTTCAGGAGGTCTTCAGCAATTTGCTCCAGGTCGAAACCTTCCCTCGGAAACGCGACGACTCCGTATTCCGTGAGGATGCGGCAGTAGTCTTTCCACCGCCTGAAATCATCCAGCTGGTCTGCCCCTACCGTGAGCGTGAAACCGCAATCCGGATTCTCTTCCTTGAGCGCGTCCAGGGTGCGTATGGTGTAGTTAGGCTCTCCGAGGCGGAACTCAATGTCGGACACTTCCACCTTTCCGGAAAGTTCAGGGTGGCGTGCAAGAGCCTTTACCGCCGCTTCAAGGCGTGCCGGGGCGTCACCGGCAGTTGCTGATTCCTTGAGCGGATTGCGCGGGGATACCACAAGGCACACCTTGTCGAAACTCTCCGCCAGAGTCTTCATGATGGCAAGATGTCCTATGTGCAACGGATTGAACGACCCGGAATAAACGGCTATGCTTTTCATCTGTAATTTCATGCGACCGGTCACTCGTCCTGTCAGGATGCAGGTGCCAGGCCTTTGTGCGTCATCCCAAAAATCCGTCTACGAGTTTTTCGGCGTCTGAATAGGCCTTTTCGAGATTGTCATTGACCAGAATCCTGTCGAACTGTCCTGCGTAGGTCATTTCTTCGGCAGCCTTGGACACCCTCCTCTCTATGGCCTCGGCAGAGTCTGTGCCCCTGCCTACAAGCCTTTCCCTGAGGGCTTCCACTGAGGGGGCCTGTATAAAAATGGACAGGGCCCTGTCCCCGAAATATTTCTTGAGGCTCACTCCTCCCTTGACGTCCACATCGAAAATTATCGCGTTTCCCTTGTTCCAGATGCGTTCGACCTCGGATTTGAGTGTCCCGTAATATGAACCGGCATACACTTCCTCATATTCGACAAACTCGCCGGCTGCAATCTTTGTCCTGAATTCGTCGGCAGTCATGAAATGGTATTCCACGCCGTCCTTTTCAGTGCCTCTCGGGGCGCGGGATGCAGCGGAAATGGAAAATTCCAGTTCCGGATGAAGCTTCAGAATGTGATTTACGATGGTGCTCTTGCCCGAACCTGAGGGGGCGGAGAATATAACTACCTTCCTATTGTCTTTTGCCATATCAAGCATGGTTTTCGTTTTATTTTCAAAGTTCCGCAAAATTAGTTATTTTTGCCTGATTTTTTGTGGGAACGGCTTTAATTTGTGAAGCGAAATTCCCCGGAAACTGAAATTATTGTTTTAATTATATCGTTATGGTATCTTACAAAGAAATCGGCCTTGTAAACACCAGGGAGATGTTTGCCAAGGCAGTGAAGGGCGGCTACGCTATCCCTGCATTCAACTTCAACAACATGGAGCAGCTCCAGGCTATCATCCAGGCTGCTGCCGAGACCAAGTCACCTGTCATCCTCCAGGTTTCAAAGGGTGCACGCAACTATGCAAACCAGACCCTTCTCCGCTATATGGCTGAAGGTGCTGTCGAGTATGCAAAAGAACTCGGCTGGGAGCATCCTCAGATTGTGCTTCACCTCGACCACGGCGACACGTTCGAGACCTGCAAGAGCTGCGTGGACATGGGCTTCT
>CABQAB010000284.1 GCA_902461985.1 uncultured Bacteroidales bacterium
GCTCGGAATTATGGTAGCTTGAAAAGCATGGATTGTCCTCAAGGCTGCGTTCAAAAGACATCGGAAGTCTTCCGGAAGGGGATATCTGGCCCGATATGATTTCAGCCAGGGCTGTCCCGCCCTGCTGTCCGTAATACCATCCCCATAGAACGGCGGACACCCTGTCTTTCCATGAGGCCATCTCCACGGAACCTCCGGCGCAGACTACGACGATGACATTGTCGTTGAGCGCAGAAGCGGTCTCGATGAGCTTCAGCTGTTCCTCAGGTAGAGTGAAACTGCGGTCGCTGTTCTCCTTTTCGCTGTTTTTGTCGAAGCCGAGTGACAGAATCACAGCCGAAGCCCGGCCGATGCGCTCGGAAAGTCCCACTGCGCAGTCGCCTAAATATTCCACATTATATCCCTGGACTTTTTTCAGCCCCTCATATAGAGTGACGGTGTGCAGAGGATCAACCGAGCCGCTTCCTCCTCCGAATGGCACTGAACAGGAATATGGGCCCATCAGGACAATGTCCTGAGTCCCTTCCAAGGGCAGTGCTGAACGGTTTTCAAGCATGACTATGCTTTCCTCGGCAACTTTTCTGGCGGTTTCGTCGGAAAGCGGATCGTCTTCCGGAATGGAGCTGTCCTTCTGCGGGCGGTCGAGAAAGCCGAAGGCAATCAACGACTGGAGTATGCGGGTGACTTTTTCATCTATTCTGGAAACAGGAAGCACTCCGTTTTCAATCAGTGGCAGCAGGTTCTCCCTGCTGAGGCAGGCTCCTTCGGGCATTTCGATGTCAATGCCGGAAACCGCCGCCTGAAGAGGGGAATATACGCTTTTCCAGTCGGACATGACCATGCCTTCGAAGCCCCAGTCCCCGCGCAGTGTATAGCCTATCAGATAGGGGCTCTGGGCGGTGTGCACTCCGTTCAACAGATTGTAGCTTGTCATGACTGAGCCTACGCCGGCTTCCTTGACCGCAGCCTTGAATGCAGGAAGATAGATTTCGTTCAATGTCCTTTCATCCACTTCGGAGCTGACGTGGTGGCGGTCATACTCTTCGTTGTTGGCGGCGAAATGCTTGACCGTAGCCATCACGCCTTCAGACTGGACTCCTTTGATATACTCCACCGCCATACGAGAAGTCAGGCATGGGTCCTCGCCGAAATATTCGAAATTGCGGCCGCAGAGCGGCATCCTGTAGATGTTTACGCCCGGCCCCAGAAGTATATGAACCCCTCTTGACCTTGCATCACGTCCGAGGGATTCGCCCATCTGCCGCATCAGGGGCCTGTTCCATGTGGCTGCTGCAGCCACTCCGCAGGGATATAGTGTGCTTTTAGTGTCGTTGCGCACTCCCTGTGGGCCGTCCGCCATTCTGATTTCCGGAATTCCGAGTCTGTCAACCTGACGGATGTAGAAAACATTCCAGCCGCCGATGTAGTCCAGTTTTTCCTCTATGGTCATCCGTGCCGTCAGCTCTTCGGCCCGTTTCCGACATTCCGGCGTGATGGTCTGGGCCACGGAAAGCACTGAAAAACAAGAGACTGCGACAAGTGCAAATATATATCTTTTCATCTTGTTTTTTTTATCATCAAAATTGCATCTGCCCGTAAAGGCGAATCAGAGTCTTCGCCGGAGATTCTGATGGCGACGTCGGTGCCGGCGTTGAACCGGCAGGCTCCCAAATGATGCCATTCGCCTTTGGTCTGGCCGACGATGTGCAAGTCATCCGAACTGAATCTGCTATGAGAGGAACTGCCGTCGAACGCTATTTCAAAATCAGTGATTTCAGCAAGGTTTTTTGCGGCGTGCTGGTAACTGTAAATGTCATATTCGCCTTCAGACGTTATGGTTGTCCTGTATTCGACATACTCCCCGGCCGAACTCCGGTCAATCTCAAGATATGACGGGCCATAGGCTCCCTTGCCCTTCCTGCGCGTCCACCCTCCGGTGTATGAAACGGACCCGGAAGTGTCGTCGATAAGGATTTCCGGGCAGCTGCCGTCTAAATACGGGTCCGTTTCCATAATCGAATTTATCTGCCTGCAGTCGACATCCTGTACGGTTTCAAGCCCCTGTCCTGATGCTATGTTTGCGGCAATTGCAGCCACCTGGCCAAGTACCATGAAAACCGGTTCCATCCTGATTGAACCGTATGCTATGTGACTGGCTGACAGGCACACCGGGACAAGCAGGTTGGTACATTCGGACCTTGATGGAGTCAGGGAACGGTATGATATAGGGTATGGAAGACCTCCTCCGACTTCGACGTTACCCTCGTTCTTCACCATCTTCTTCCCGTCCTTTTCGACAACAATCCTCTGGCAGTTGTGGGAGTCCATGGTGTAGGCCGCCATCGCTATCCCGTCCGTTACCGTCACTTCTCCTAAGCAGTCGGCCTGCGTCGCGACATATTCTCCAATCATCCTGCGTGATTCACGCACATACAATTGCGGTGTCCAATGTCCGTTGTCCGTGTATTCATCTTTTGGATATCCCCATCTGAGCATCTGTGCCCTCAGTTCGGGAGCGACCCGTTCGTCATGCCCGAAGAAATACAGCAACCCTTTGGTATAGTCTTCATGTGCCTGTATGATTTCCTTCCGCTTTTCGTAAGAGGCTTCCGGATAGTCGTAGTTCATTCCTATCATGTCAGTAGAAAAGCCGTTTCTGTTGTTTATGTCGGTTTTTCTGTTGGGCATCATGCTCCAGATGAAATAGTCATCCAGATTCCGTTTAGCCGGTTGCGAGGCCATCTGCCTCAGCAGCAGTTCATATCTTGACGGGTCGTAGTTGTCCGGCTTCGTGATGGGAATCATGTTTTCAAGGCTGTCAGTAAGGCATATCCTGTAGTTGTATGCCTGGACAAGTCTGTCTCCGGAGCCGTTTTCGGCAAGCTGGACTGAAGAAATCCCCCACAGAAGTCCGCTTTCAGGCCTGCCGGGTATTCTATACGGGTCGATACCATCCGGAAACTGGTGCCTGTCCAGCAGCTGTACCCCGTTGTAGGTCTCGCCGTATTGCGCGTTGCTTTCCCTGCCGATATGATAACTGACTCCTGATTCCGCC
>CABQAB010000285.1 GCA_902461985.1 uncultured Bacteroidales bacterium
CAGGGGAGCGCACCGAGATATTCCTTGTAATGGAGCTGCACGTTCCTGCCGCTGCAGCGCATGAGCGTGTCTGCAATAGCCTTGTCCTCGACAGAGAAATCAAATTCATAGGACTGGACGGCCGCGGTGGAATTCTTGCTGCCTTTCTGGAAACCGGCCTGGATTGCCCGGCCCTCGTAAGTCTTCCACAGATAGCCTTTGTAAACCACGAAATTGAGTTCCCCCGCCTTGACGCCCTCGCCGAAGACATAATAGAACTTGAAATAGACGAAAAGCGCGGCAGCCAGAACTATGACAGCCGAAACGATGCTTATGATCTTCCCTTTAGTTTTCATATCAATTCAGTTTTCGTATCAGTTCAACTTTCCTGCAAATCTACGAATAAATTACGAGAATATGGCTGACGCGCCTGAATATGCCTAAAAAGAGAGGCCTACCTTGAACATGAAGTTGATCGGAGCCTGCGGATAAATCCAGACATAGTCGGCAAATTCCCCGTCAGACTGCCTGATATACTTGCTTGCACCTCCGTCGGCATAGTACATGGTGTTGAAGAGGTTGTTTATGTAGAACCCGAGGCTGACCGCTCCCCCGTGCGCGAAGACGGAACCCGCCTTGCCTGAAAGGCCGAAGTCATGGGTGAGGGAGAGATTTGCGACCGCATAGCGAGGAATCGAACGGTTCTCGTTCTGGGTGTTGTCAAGATACTGTCTGCCGACATATTTCGCGTTCACGGAAAGTCTTGTAGTCTTCAGGGAATTGCTGAAGGATGCGAACGGATTGGTATGCAGTTCTATCATCGCAATCACGGACGGAGACATCAGCATCTTCACGTCACCGAACTCCACATCCCTCTGGAGAGGCTTGCCGTCATCGCCCCAGATCGGATCGCCATTGTCATCGGCAATCGGGAAGCTCTCCACATGGTCCTTCACCTTGTTGCTGCTGACTGTGAGGTTGCCGGAGAAGCCGAAGACATCCCAAGGCTGATATGCTCCCGAAATCTCCACTCCCCTGCGGAAGGCGCGTCCCACATTGTCCTTTATCGGATAGCCTGAATCAGAGAGGCGGCCGTTTTCAAGCAGCATATCCCAGTATTCCATGAAATAGCCGTTAACGGCAAGTACGGACTTCGGAGTGGCCCATTCGTAGCCCATCTCCACGTCCACCATCATCTCCGGCCGTATGTTCCCTTCTTTTCCGGCCTCGATATAAGCTTTGACGTCCGGTCTGCCCGGCTCACGGTGTCCCTGGGCCGCAGAAAGATATAGCTTATGCCCATCCATGTGGAAAGTGATTCCTGCACGCGGGTTGAAGAACAGCCAGTTGTTGGCGTAGGCCAGGTCCATGTCCTCCTCGTCGTCCACGCCGTCCATAGTCAGTCCGATGTGACGCAGCTGAAGGTCTGCATAGAGGGTGAGATATTCAAGGGGTCTGTACTCCCCTCTGACATAGGCATTGTATTCGGTCTTGTGTCCGTGGTTGAGATACCATATATGGTCTGAATTGAACTTGTCGTAGGTCATGCCGTCAGCCCCCGTCCAGTCATCGCCCAGTTCCTTGCTCCAGAGGACCTTGCCGAAATGTCCGCCGACATACCTCGACCAGGCGAAACCGCCCTGCAGATCTATCTTTTCGGATTTCCAGCTCAGATCGGTCTTGGCTACGGTGTACCAGTTGTCCATCATTTTCCTTACGATGAAATCCGAGGTCTCGACTCCGTCCGGGGCATATGCCGCCATGTCGTATTTCTTGAACTTCTTGTCCGCCTTGTACTGCTCGTAATAGCCGTCGCCCTTCGTGTAGTTCAGAGTGGTGCTCCAGACGATATTGTGGGCGAATTCGTGAGTGTAGTTGAGCTGGAGATGGTGCTGGGTGTAATTGTCGGTCTCATTGTCGTAGTAATGCACTGACCTGGCAATCCTTTTATCCCTATCGAGAACATACGAACCGTCGGCATTCGTCACCCAGTCATAATACTCCCCGGCGGAATTGTATCGGCGGTCTCTCTCGTAGTCGTCAAGACCGATGCCGTTCCATGTGATTCCGCTGTGCTGGTTGCCGAGCAGGTAAGTGAGCTTGAGCGAATTGTTTTCGTTCATCCAGCCGAGATTGGCCATTGCCGACTGCACGTTTGCCTTGGCGTTGCGGATGTAGCCGTCAGTGTAGTTATGCGAATAGAATGCATCGAAATAGATTCCTGAGCGTGTGAGTCCGGAACCGGCTGCAACAGCAGAAGTGAATGTATTGTATGAGCCGTAGGACAGTTCCGCACGGGCGTAAGGATGCGGCGAAACGGATGCGGTACTCATGTTGATACTTGCACCGAACGCACCGGCACCGTTTGCTGAGGTGCCAAGTCCTCTCTGGAGCTGGACGGAAGAGAGCATGGAAGTGAGCGAAGGGATATTCACCCAGAAGACTTCCTGGGATTCGGAGTCGTTGAGAGTGATTCCGTTGAGTGTCACGTTGATCTGGCTGCCCTTGGAACCGCGGACTGTGAGTTTTGAGTAGCCGAGTCCCGTACCGCCCTCATTCACGGCAACTACAGAAGGCTGGAGATTCAGGAGCATGGGCAGGGAGTTCACCGGATTGTTTTTCCTTAACTCTTCCTTGCCCACCATGGTGTAGGTTACAGGCGTATTGGCACCTGCGCGGGTGGCGACCACCACAGCGCTGTCGATTTTTTCCGTCCTCACGGCTTCTTCCGCCGCAGGGACATTTTCAGGACCGGCAGAAACGGCCAGTGCAGAAACAAGAAATAAAAAACCTCGCATAAAGCAATAATTAAAAATTAATACTATACGAGGGGTTGTCTGCTGCGTATACAGCGACTGAGATTTCGCATTCCCTTCGGCGGTATTGGCCGCATCAGGTTCTATGGGTATAATCTCAACCTTAACTTCGGCGTGCAATAGCGGTCAATCTGCTTCGTTATCTTCGGGACGAGCTCTGCGGTCACTACCAAAAGGTAGCTCCCTTGTGCTCGCCCTCGATGCCTTGCATCTCAACCACTCTTGCACACCTCAAACACGGTATGTATA
>CABQAB010000286.1 GCA_902461985.1 uncultured Bacteroidales bacterium
AAAGGGTCTTCGCTGCATTGATTGCGCTTATGGACAGGGGCGTGAAAGTCTGGTTTTTCAGGGGCAACCACGACCAGTGGACCAAATCCTGTTTTGAATCTCTCGGCATTGGCATTTTGGAGCAGCCTTGTCTGCGTGAAATCAACGGCAGGGTTTTCTGTCTGGGCCACGGAGACGGGCTCGGTCCTGTGCCGCCCGGCTATCGCATATTGTCCTCCGTTTTCCGCAGCCGTGTGCTCCGCGCCCTTTTCAGCACGCTGCATCCATGGATTGCCTTCCGCTTCGGGCGCACATGGTCGCGTCGCAACCGTCTGAAACACAAGTCCGATTATGTCTTCAGGGGCAAGGATGAGCCTTTGTACAAGTTCGCCGAAGCCTTTTCCGGCGCACACAAGGTGGATTGTTTCATTTTCGGTCATTTCCACTGCGACGTGGACCTGAAACTCGATTCCGGCGCACGGTTCATCATTCTCAAAGACTGGTTCCGCTCTTCGCCATATCTCGTCTATGACGGCTCCCGGCTCTCGTTCCATAAACATTAGCCGATACTTGTTCAGCCATCTCGGGCGGCCGTTTCCTTTTCTGTCATCTTGAGCTAACGAAGTGAGTCGAAAGATCTGATTGCGTACTCTCACCTATTCCTCAACTGAAACTTTCCAGTCCTTGTATTTGTCCGGGATTTTGACTTCCGGCGGGTCCTTCCAGAAAAGCGAATAGTAAAGGGCTGGGAAGTCTCCCGCCTCCCAGATCCTCACTAATTCCTCGGTCTGGAAATCCTCGCCGTCGGCATCGTAAGGCTTCTTCATGTCCGAGCCGAACATCTTCGCGATGCCCTGCCAGAACCCGGCCGTGATGCCGCTCTTGTACTCCTTTATGATGGAATAGGATGTCTTGCCGGTCTCCCGGTCAATGAGTTTCATGATAAGCATGCCCTGGCTCACGGTGAGATTCCTCATCTGGTCTTCAAAAACCCCGAACAGCTCCTTCTGCAGCCGGTTGATGTACTTCTCCCTTTTCATCCCGGTCAGCTTGTCTGCGGCGATGATGCTGTCAGTCTCCCTGACCATCCTGCGTGCTACGAGGGCGTATGGGTAGGCCTTGCTGAAATTGTGCACCAGCCGGTAATATTTTCTCCATTCGGTGCCTTTCTGTTTCGGAAGTTTCGCGAACACCCTCGCCGGCTTGATGTAGTCCACGAACACCGTGTCCCCGTTTTCTTCTACATGGTACTGCATGAGGTGGGCATTGGGCGTGAATTTGTTCTGCGCCCGTATTCCCGTCGCCGGCATCCACGCCATGACAGCGGCTGCCGCGAGGGATGCCCATATCATGTGCTTTTTCCCCATCGTTTGCCTGTGCTTTTTCCCGCCGTGAGCCTTTCGTGTACGGCCTCTGCGGGATTACTCTCCGACAAAGATACTCATTCTCCCCGAAAACATTCTTTCTGTCCGTGAATCTGTCCTTTCCGTACTGAGGATTCCTCTCTGTATGACTCTGAATCGGTGCGTTTTTTTTCCTCTTGTCGAAAAGTTGCGGAACTTTTTTTCAACAATCTTTGTAAATGACTGAATTCCCGTTACTTGTCTGTTTGAAAATCATGTCGAAAACTTTAATATATTATTGAAAAAATGTTTGCGATTCGGATTTTTTTCGTATCTTTGCAGTCCGAAATTTGAGGTGTATTATGCTTAATGTGTTGATACTCAGCAAATTAGGATATTAGCTTGTATTTTTAATTCAAAAGTAATAAAGCAATGTTACAACCAAAGAAAACAAAATTTAGGAGGCAGCAGAAAGGCCGCATGAAAGGACTTGCCCAGAGAGGCAACCAGCTTGCGTTCGGTTCTTTCGGCATCAAGACTCTCGAGAGTTGTTGGCTTACAGGTCGTCAGATTGAGGCTGCCCGCCAGGCAGTGTCACGTTATATGAAGCGTGAAGGAAAAATCTGGATCAGAATATTCCCTGACAAGCCATACACGAAGAAACCGGCTGAGGTCCGTATGGGTAAAGGTAAAGGTAATCCTGAGGGATTCGTCTGCCCTGTAACTCCGGGACGTATTCTCATCGAAGCTGAAGGCGTTCCTATGGAGATTGCCAAGGAGGCACTCCGTCTCGGGGCCCAGAAGCTTCCTGTCACTACCAAGTTCGTGGTGCGCCGCGACTATGTCGAATAATTTAATGGAGAAGAAGTTATGAAAATTTCAGAAGTACGTGAAATGTCGGTTGCAGATCTTCGTGACCGCATCGCCGTGGAAAAGGCAAACCTTTCTTCAATGAAGATGAATCACGCAATCTCTCCATTAGAGGATACATCCAAAATCAGAAAGGCAAGAACCGACATCGCCAGAATGATGTTCGTCCTCGCTGAAAAAGAGAAACAGAACTAAATTTGAATTCCTATGGAAAGAAATCTTCGTAAGGAAAGAATAGGTGTAGTGGTCAGCAACAAGATGGACAAGACTATCGTGGTTGCAGTCAAGGTTAAGGAGATGCACCCGATGTACGGCAAGTTCGTCAAGAAGACCACCAAGTTCGTCGCTCAGGATGACAAGAACGAGTGCAGCATAGGTGACACCGTGCGCATCATGGAAACTCGCCGTCTGAGCAAGACAAAGAACTGGAGATTAGTTGAAATCGTAGAAAAAGTTAAATAGCAATGATACAGCAGGAATCACGTTTACAGGTGGCTGACAACAGCGGTGCAAAGGAAGTCCTTTGTATCCGTGTCCTCGGGGGAACCCGCCGCCGTTATGCAAAGGTAGGCGACAAGATCGTTGTTGCAGTCAAAAGCGCTATCCCGGGCGGTGACGCAAAGAAGGGATCAGTGTCCAAGGCTGTCGTAGTGCGTACGAAAAAGGAAATCCGTCGTCCTGACGGCTCATACATTCGTTTCGACGACAATGCCTGCGTTCTTCTCAACAATCAGGGTGAGGTTCGTGGAACCCGTATTTTCGGCCCTGTTGCAAGGGAACTTCGCGAAAATTACATGAAAATCGTTTCACTGGCACCGGAGGTCCTCTA
>CABQAB010000287.1 GCA_902461985.1 uncultured Bacteroidales bacterium
GTTGAGGGACGGCCAGAACATCATTCCGCACGGCGGCACCGTTCTGCAGGCTGACGACAAGGTGATTGTCGTGACAAAAACCTACGAAGACAGTTCTACCTATCTCGACGAACGCACCGTCAAGGCTGACAGCGGCTATGTCGGCCACCCTGTCAGCAAATTTTCCGGCGAGGGCCTGATTCTGCTCATACGCCGCGGCGGGGAGGAAATCATCCCTAACGGCACCACTCTCCTCCAGGACGGGGACCGGCTTGTCCTTCTCAAAGCCAAATGATTACCTGATGATGCGGAGCAGTTTCTTGCGGATTGCCTTCAGCATGCGGTCAAAACCGAGGTCGGTGGGATGCACTCCGTCAGCTGTGCCATAACTGTCATCGCCGATAAAGTCCTGGGAGTCGATGAAATATATGTTCCTGTCCCTTTTCATCCGTTCCGAAACCACCTCTCTTGCAGCCTTCTGCTTTGCGGCCTCGTAGGTCTCCATCTTTGTGGAGAAGTTTCTCGTTTCCCGGCGTTCGGTATTCAGGAAAACTAAGGGCACGTCCGGGTGGGCTGCGCGGATTATATCCACGAACTCGTCAAACCTGTCGTATATCATCTGGGCTGAAGGATTGGAAAAAGCGTCGAAAATGAACGCATCTGCATCTATGGTCGCAAGATATTCCGCATAACTTCTGTCCAGTCTGCTCTTGCCTGAAAATCCGACATTCGGACAGTAGAATCCGCATTCGCGGCTCAGACGGGCAGGCCAGGTCATTCCGGCACGTGAAGCTGCAGCGCCGTGAGTTATGCTGGAGCCGACGCACACCACTTTTTTGCTGAAAGGATTGGGCAGACCTTCAATCGAGGAATTCTTGCCGATGCCGATTTCAAGCGAGAAAGTCTTGTCAAAAATCGGAAGATACAGAAGGCAGGTCTTCTCTCCGGGCTTCATGTCGGACACGATTGCGGACTCATGCGAGTCAAATCCTCCCTTCATGACCGGTGTCCCCACACCGGCGAACACCCATTTTCCTTTTTCCAGAATATACATGTCCAGACCTTTCTGGGCTATTGCCGACATATTGGCTCCGGCGTTCTTGCCCGTAGTTGTCCAGCGTGCGCGGACAAACGGAGAATCTGTCCTGAAACACAGGTACAGCCCGGTGGACTGCCCTGCATATTCATTGATGCCTCTGTCCCTGAAATCGAATGAAGGGCTGATCCTGGCCAGCGACGAAGATGCCGTATCCGATGACGGATGTCCATATATCCCCAATTCCGCCGCATCAACGTATCTTGCTGACGCGTCTGCGGGGACATTGCTATATTCAATCTCCTGCGAGAGCCGTATATCCCTTTCCGAGGCCCCGACTGAGACAGTGTACGAGTCGGAATCAATCTTCCACGAGTGGGTGAGGACGTCATAATGGCTGAAGGCATATTTGCTCATCGTCAATGCCACTCTCTGTTCCTGCCCGGGGGCGAGCGTGACTTTGCTGAACTGCTTCAGTTCGCGTAACGGTCTCGGAACTTCAGGGTTATGCTGTCCGACATATACCTGCACCACCTCCGATGCCTCGTGATTTCCATTGTTGCGCAGAGTGAAATTTACGCGGACATTGTCTCCGTCCTGCTTTACCGACAGGTCAGAATACTCGAAATCGCCGTAGGTCAGGCCGTAGCCGAATGGATAGAGCGGATCTGTGCCGTTCCTGTCATATCCGCGGTAGCCTACAAATACACCTTCCTTGTATGTCACCATTCTGCCGTCCTTGTCAGACCGCTTCATGTAGTTCCGGTCGGGGAAATAGCTTTGGAAACAGGGATTGTCTTCAAGAGCGGTCTCGAAAGACATAGGCAGTCTTCCTGACGGTGACGTCTTCCCTGAAATTATGTTGGCAAGAGCCGTCCCACCCTGTTGTCCGTAGTACCATCCCCAGAGTATGGCTGACACTTTGTTTCGCCAGGATGCAATCTCTACGGCACCGCCGGCACACACTACGACAATGACGTTTTTATTGAGTGAAGATGCGGTCTCGACGAGTTCCAGTTGATCGGCAGGCAGGTTGAAACTTCTGTCGCTGTTCTCTTTTTCACTGTTCTTGTCGAATCCGAGTGAAAGTATGACGGCGGAAGCGCGGCTGATACGTTCGCGACAGCCTTCATCATAGTCCGCGATGTATTCGACATCGTAGCCCGGAAGGTTTTTCAGCCCTTCGTAAAGCGATACTGTGTGCAGAGGCTCAACTGAACCGCTTCCGCCCCCGCATGGAACTGAACAGGAATACGGACCCATCAGTACTATGTCCTGTCTGCCGCTGAGCGGCAGGCAGGATTTGTTCTCAAGAAGAACAATGCTTTCCGAAGCCATCTTGAGGGATACTTCATCGGAACGGAAATCGTCTTCGGATATCGACGGGTCTTTCTGAGGACGGTCGAGAAAACCGAATGCAATGAGCGACTGAAGAATGTGAGTCACCTTTTCATCTATGTATTTTTCAGGAAGGACACCGTTTTCGATCAGGGGAAGAAGATTTTGTGCGTTGAGGCAGAAACCGGCAGGCATTTCTATGTCTATTCCTGACGATGCCGCCTGCAGAGGGGAGTACACGCTTGTCCAGTCGGACATTACCATGCCCTCAAAGCCCCAGTCCTGCCTCAAGGTCTTCTCTATAAGATACGGGCTCTGGGCCGTATGTACCCCGTTCAGGAGATTGTAGCTCGTCATGACCGATCCTACGTTAGCCTCCCTGACCGCTGACTTGAATGCCGGGAAATAGATTTCGTTCAAAGTCCTCTCGTCCACCTCCGAGCTGACGTGGTGGCGGTCATATTCCTCATTGTTGCAGGCAAAGTGCTTTACGGTGGCCATCACGCCCAGCGACTGCACCCCTTTTATATATTCCACAGCCATCCTGGACGCTAAATACGGGTCCTCTCCGAAATACTCGAAATTCCGGCAGCAGAGAGGCATCCTGTAGATGTTTATCCATATTGATAAAGTCGGAGCCGACATAAGCAGATGCAT
>CABQAB010000288.1 GCA_902461985.1 uncultured Bacteroidales bacterium
GGAGCGGATTACCGGGTCCTGGAGGACAGCGGCGAGGTCGGCCGAAACATAGCCGTCCACATACGCGCTGTTGGTCTCCCTTGCGGAATCGTGGCCGAGACCGACCGAGATGTGTCCTTTGCCGAGGTCTGAAGGGTCAGGCAGATATACGGGGGCGTCATAGGAATTTGCCGCGCTGATTCTGCCGTTGCCTTTGCTGCGGCTGCCGGCAGCCGCAGCAAGCGAGTTGTTCTTGACACCGATCTGGGTGGGAGTGATGCCGTGCAGCTTGTTGTATTCCATCTGCTTAGTTCTGCGCCTGTCGGTCTCGTATATGGTCTCCTGCATGGACTTGGTGATGCTGTCGGCATACATTATGACCAGTCCGTTGACATTTCGCGCCGCCCTGCCGGCTGTCTGGGTGAGGGCCCTGCCGCTGCGCAGGAAGCCCTCCTTGTCAGCATCCAAGATGGCGACTAAAGACACCGTCGGTATGTCCAACCCCTCACGGAGCAGGTTCACTCCTACAAGCACGTCGAAAAGTCCGTTCTTGAAATCTTCGATAATCTGCACTCTTTCAAGCGTGTCCACGTCCGAGTGTATGTAGCGGCATCTCACGCCCATATTCGTGAAATACTGTTCCAGCTCCTCCGCCATCCTCTTGGTCAGCGTCGTCACCAGTACCCTTTCGTCCGCTTCCGCACGCACCCTGATTTCCTCAAGCAGGTCGTCCACCTGATTCTTGGTGGGGCGCACCTGGATAGGCGGGTCAAGCAGTCCGGTAGGTCTTACGACCTGTTCGACAACAAGACCTCCGGATTGGTCCAGTTCGTACTCGGCAGGTGTCGCGCTCACATAGACCGTCTGTCCGGCAAGTTCCTCGAACTCGTCGAATTTCAGCGGTCTGTTGTCGGCTGCGGCCGGCAGGCGGAAACCGTAGTCAATAAGCACGGACTTGCGGGAGTGGTCGCCACCGTACATCGCCCTGATTTGCGGAATGGTCACATGGCTTTCGTCGATGAAAGTGATATAGTCTTTCGGGAAATAGTCGATGAGGCAGAACGGTCTCATTCCCTCCTTCCTTCCGTCGAAATAGCGCGAATAGTTCTCTATTCCCGGACAGTAGCCCATCTCCTTTATCATCTCCAGGTCATATTCCACTCTCTGCTTGAGCCTTTTGGCTTCGAGGCTCTTGCCGAATTCCATCAGCTGTTCATAACGCTGCATAAGGTCGTCCTGAATCATGCTGACGGCTTTTGCCGACCTTTCTTTTGTAGTCACGAAATTGTTGGCGGGATAGATGGAGACCGAGTCTATGTCCTGCAGGGTCGCGCCCGAAACCGGGTCTATTGTGGTGATTCTGTCCACTTCATCCCCGAAGAACTCAATCCTGACCGCGTTTTCGCCATATCCTATGCTCACGTCCACAGTGTCTCCCTTGACTCTGAAAGTTCCGCGTTTGAAATCGGTCTCTGTCCGCGAATAAAGCGCGTCCACAAGCTGGTAGAGCAGGCCGGTCATGCTCCGCTGCTCGCCACGGCGGACAGTGACCGTCTGGGAATGGAAGTCCTCAGGATTGCCTATGCCGTAAAGACATGATACGCTGGATATTACGATGACGTCCCTCCGGCCGGACATAAGGGCTGAGGCTGCACTCAGACGGAGTTTCTCGATTTCGTCGTTTATGCTGAGGTCTTTTTCAATATAGGTGTCGGTGGTGGGGATATATGCCTCCGGCTGGTAGTAGTCGTAGTAGGAGACGAAATACTCCACGGCGTTGTTCGGAAAAAACGATTTGAATTCGCCGTAGAGCTGTGCTGCAAGGGTTTTGTTATGGCTTAGAATCAGGGCCGGGCGCTGCAGCCTTTCGATGACGTTAGCCATGGTGAATGTCTTGCCGGAACCTGTCACTCCGAGCAGGGTCACCGCATCCACACCCTCCTTGAGGGCTCTGCAGATGCCGTCAATCGCAGCCGGCTGGTCTCCGGAAGGTTTGTAGTCGGAAATTATCTTGAAATCCATCAGTTTGTCCTATATTATGAAACTGTCTTGAAATTATATGTCAGAACGGCTTCTATGTATACATTCGCGCAGTGAGTCCTGCCATTGCGGAATTTCCACTCCGAAAGTCTTTTTGAACAGGCTTTTGTCCAAAACCGAATAGGCCGGACGTTTTGCCTTCGCCGGGTATTCTCCGGTGCTGCATGGGGTTATCATGCAATCATGCCGCCCTGCGAATTCTGCGATGAGGCTTGCGAACCCGTGCCATGTGCAGCTTCCCTCATCGCTGTAGTTGTAGATGCCATTGTGCGGGTAGTCTCCGCCGTGCCGGGAACACTCTCCTTCTTTGCTGAAATTATATATGCCTCCGTTGGCATAACTGCCGTCAGGCTGCACATGTCCGGAATAGTCGTCAAGCACGGCGGATATTGCGAGTGCAAGGTCCCTCGCATAGGTCGGCGTGCCTGTCTGGTCGTCCACTACCTTTATCTCCTGTTTTCCGGCGGTCAGTCGCAACATGGTCTTGACGAAATTCCTGCCGAATTCCGAATACAGCCAAGATGTCCGCAGTATCACATAGTTGCATCCCGAAGCCTTCACTCTTTCCTCTCCCTGCAGCTTCGTCAGGCCGTAGACCCCGCACGGGGCCGGCCTGCATATCTCGTTTATCGGCGAACTCAGTTTCTCCCCGCCGAAGACATAGTCCGTGGATATATGTACCAGCAGCCCTCCCCGTTCTTTCATGATGTCCGCAAGTATGCCCGGGGCATCTACATTCAGCAATGTGGCGGCATCTATGTCATCTTCGGCTTTTTCGACATCAGTGTAGGCGGCGCAGTTCACTATTGCGTCTATACCGTACTTCCGCACCATTTCCCGCACCGCAGAGGCATCAGTTATATCCAAAGGCAGGATATGTTCCGAAGCGTGGAGACCGGTGAATATGAAACTGTGCTTCAGTTCTCCTGCAATCCCGTGGAGTGACCGTTTTCCTCACTAAATTGTTTGATCGTTTTTAAAA
>CABQAB010000289.1 GCA_902461985.1 uncultured Bacteroidales bacterium
AAATATCTATTATAGTATCGAGTAGGGAGCCATATCCGACAACCTGACCTGGGAGAAAATCTACACCGCGAACTTGGGTTTCGACCTTGGATTCTTCAACAGCCGCCTGAGCCTCACTGCAGACCTGTACCAGCGCGACACCAAGGATATGCTCGTGCCGGGTGTGGCACTGCCGGCCGTGTTCGGCGCACAACCGCCGAAGCAGAACAAGGGCGAACTCCGCACGCGCGGCTACGAAATCGCCGTCACATGGGCGGACAACTTCATGCTTGCCGGCAAGCCTTTCCAGTACAACATCACCGGGACACTCGGCGACAACCTCACCAAGGTCACGAAGTATGACAATCCTACCAGAACCCTTACGGATTTCTACGAAGGACAGGTCATAGGTGAAATCTGGGGATACGAAATCGACATATTCCAGAGCGATGAAGAGGCTGCCGAATACACTTCGACAGTCAACCAGGATCTTGTCAACCAGAAGCTTCTCCAGTCGCCTTTAGCAGAGTGGAACCATTACCGCGCCGGAGACGTCAAGTTCATCGACCGTGACGGCAACAAGATAATCAACAACGGAAAGAACACAGTGGACGATCCGGGTGACATGAAAATCATCGGTTACAGCCAGCCACGCTGGAACTACAGTTTCACAATCGGAGCCGAGTGGTACGGGATAGACTTCAGCTGCTTCTTCCAGGGTGTCGGCCGCCGCAATGTATACCCCGACCACGAAAACTTCACTTTCTGGGGCATGCACGGGCGTCCTTACGGCACTTTCCTGCCGAAAGACCGTACTGCGGATGCCTACTGGAGCGAAGAGAATCCTGACGCCTACCTTCCCGTGCTCCGTGCATATATGGCACTCGATGAGGGAGGACCTCTCAGGCAGAAGACAGACCGCTATATCCAGAATGCAGGTTATCTCCGTCTGAAGAACATAGTCTTAGGATATACGCTTCCTTCCAAGTGGACCAGGAAATTCCATTGCGAAAGCCTGCGCGTCTATCTCAGCGGGGACAACCTGTGGACTTACACTCCTATACATTCAAAATACATCGACCCTGAAACGTTTGAAATAAGCTCGCATGGCGTAAACTATCCGAACCTCAACAGGAACTTCACCGTCGGAGTTGTCGTAAGATTCTAAAAGACAAGAAGATGAAGAAATATATATACTGCTTTTTGATGACAGCGGGGCTGATGATGACATCATGCAATCTCACCGAGTTGCCGCAGGCGGCCATCACCCCTGAAACATTCTTCAATACGGAGAACGACTTGCGTCTCTACACCAACTCGTTCTACGGCGCATTGCCAAGTGCATCGACATTCTACACCGAGAACGTCGACATCACCACCGGCCGCGAAATCCCTGAAATCATCCGCGGAGCCTACGTGATTCCGACAACCGGTGGCGGCTGGCACAGAGACAACTGGAACGAACTGAGGAATATCAATTTCTATCTCGAACATTCGGTCCAGTGTGAGGATGAAAATGCCCGCAACCGCTATGATGCCGTCGCAAGGTTCTTCAGGGCATGGTTCTATTACCGCATGGTCGCAAGATTCGGAGATGTCCCATGGTATGACTACGTTGTGGGCGACGACAGCGATGGACTTTCCGCTCCCCGCGATTCCCGCGTATTCGTGACGGAAAAGATGATCGAAGACCTCGACTTTGCCATTGACAACCTTCCTGTGGCCGGCAATGTGGAAGAGGTCAACAAGTGGACAGCTCTGGCACTCAAGTCCCGCATCTGTCTCTTCGAAGGTACATGGCGCAAGTACCACACCGAGTATAACCTTTCCGGTGCGGAAGAACTGCTTGAGCTGGCTGCCGATGCTGCATGGCAGGTCATATCCCAGGGTCCCTATGTACTCCATACGACAGGCAGCAAGTCTGCCAACTATATGGAATTGTTCAACCAGGATGACATATTCGAGGATGAGGTTATTATGGCACATCGCTACAGTGACGAACTTGGCGTATACCACGATGCCAACTACAGCCTTCTGTCCACTTCAAGCGACATCATAGGACTGGAAAAGGCATTCGTCAACAGCTACCTCATGAACGACGGCACCCGTTTCACCGACAGGCCGGGCTATGAAACAATGATGTTCGTCGATGAGTGCAAGAACCGCGACCCGCGTCTGGCCCAGACAATCAGGACTCCGGGGTATTTCCGCGAGGGGAAAAGGATGGCTCCGAGTGTCTATACTTCAATGACAGGATACACCATCCACAAGTACCTCTCTTCTTCGAAGAATGACGCCAACATGAAGGATGAAAGCGACGTCCCTCTGTTCCGCCTGGGCGAATTGCTGCTCAACTACGCCGAGGCAAAGGCAGAGCTCGGCAAGATCTCGCAGGATGACATTGACGCGACAGTGAATGCCCTCCGCAAGCGTGTAGGCATGAGAGGTATGCTCAATCTTGTAGAAGCCAACTCCAATCCCGACGCCTATCTTGAAGAAAACTTTTATCCGGGCGTGCAGGGAGGCAACAAGGGCGTGATTCTCGAAATCCGCCGCGAACGCGCCATCGAACTGGTACAGGAAGGCTTCCGCTGGAACGACATGTGCCGCTGGAAAGCCGGAAGCACATTCACCCGCACCTACAAGGGCATGTACTTCCCGGGGCCGGGCAACTACGACCTGGACGGGGACGGGAATGTTGACCTCTGTATCTACACCGGACAAAGGCCTCAGCAGGGCAATATCGAGTACAAGCTCCTGGACAGCGACATTTTCCTTGAGAACGGAGTGAACGGAGGCAACATGCTCATCAACGCCCACTGGGACAAGCACTGGAACGAAGAGCGGGACTATCTCTATCCGATTCCTATCCAGGAACGCCAGTTCAATCCCAACCTGACCCAGAACCGGGGCTGGAATGACGGACTATAGTATATATACAGTTATGAAGATTAAATCATCAATTTTATTGCTCCTCTCTGTGGCGCTGTTCCCGTTTGTCGCGTGTGT
>CABQAB010000290.1 GCA_902461985.1 uncultured Bacteroidales bacterium
ACCCGAAGAGGGGAAATATGCCTCCGAAAGGGATTCTATCATTGACGCGACTTCTGCTTCAGGCAGCGGCGAGACCACCGAGAACACCATCCTTGACGGTATGAAATATTCTTTCACATAGGCTTTCAGATGCTCAGGACCGATTCTTCTGACCGAAGCAGCAGAGCCGAGCACGGCTCCTGAAAGAGGATGCCCCTCGAAAATCATGGACTCGAAACGGTCATAGATATCATCTGCCGGAAAATCCTTATAGCCGGCTATTTCATCTAAAATCACGTTACGTTCCTTCAGGATTTCGTCCTCCGGAAATATGGACGAGACTGCAAGTTCTAAAAGCAGGTCCGCAGCCACAGGCAAGTCTTCCTTAAGTACAGTGGCATGGAGAACTATTTCTTCTTTGGTGGTGTAGGCGTTCAAATCGCCTCCGAGCCTCTCAAGACAGCCGTTGATTTCTTCAGCCTTCCGCTTCTCCGTCCCCTTGAAGAGGGCGTGTTCGACGAAATGGGCCGTACCTCCGGGATATGTCCCTGTGCGCGAGGACATTTTAAGGATATTCTCCATCCTCGTACCGCAATTTATATGCAATGCGCAGTAGGCGGCTTTTTTTGATTCACACAAGACAGCATAGCGCATCCCCTGCGCCGTAACCGAACAAATCATCTGACAGGCGGAATTATTTTTTCAATATGGAAACCATTTTCTTGATTTCAAGTGGAGTGAAACCGCAGTCACCCGGAGAGGAGACTCTCTGCTTTCTGAAATAGTAGAGCCTGTGGTCGTCCGCGCCGAAAAGCATCTTGAAGCAATATGAACCCTTCCCTGCATCTACGGGATGGACGGTATAGGACACAAGAGTATTTTCAAGCCGTGATTCCATGGCATCCGACGCATCGTCTTCGGATACGAATTCAATTCCCACGGCTTCAGCCTTGGCCCTGAGTTTTGCATCCACAGCCTTTGACAGATCTGACTCTGCGACCAGGACTCTCATTCCGCGAATCCTGCTGAGTTTGCCTGCATATTTCACAAAACCGGCGTAGGCATCCACATCATTGCCCATGGAGTCTTCGATATAGTCCTGGATAATGTCCATCATGGCAGGCAGATATTCATATTCCCGGCCCTCGGAGCCTTTTGCTGAACGGAAAGGGAAAGCACAGACTTCGAGCATCGAACCCAGTCCCCCGTCAGCCCCTTCCCCTCCTTTGACTATGGTAATGAACTCTGTCCCCACCGTATTCTCATTAGGGAAACGCATATTCACCAAAGACAGGAAATAGAAATCCGGACTCGACTTGTAGTTTTCAAAATCCTTGTATGAACAGAATTCATAAGGGGAAAGCCTCCACCCGGAAGTGATTTCCTGCTCGAAAGCAGCCGCGTCCAAAGGATTTCCCGGCAGTATCACTTTCAGGATATTCTGAGGGAAATCACTTATCTTCTCCTTTTTCGTGATTATCTGCACCTGCGCCAAAGCACTTACGGTCAGGCAGCAGCCCAAAACCGACATAAGTATTCTTTTCATCATATATGATTTACTTCGTATTTCCACTTTCCCAGCCGGCGTGACAAAAACCCGATTTCCCTGCCCTGCCGGACGGCTCTTGCAAATTTAGCAATTATTCTTGGCTAATCTTGCCGTTTTTGCATCGAAATGTTCGTATCTTTGTGGATCAGGGTCGAACCGAACAAAAAAACGACCGGACATTATGGAACAATATATCGTATCCGCCAGGAAATACAGGCCCGACAATTTCGGCACGCTCATAGGACAGGACACCATTGCAAAGACCCTTAAGAACTCGATTTCAAGGGGGCAGCTGGCACATGCCTACCTCTTCTGCGGCCCGAGGGGAGTCGGCAAGACAACCACCGCGAGAATTTTCGCGAAAATGATAAACTGCTCCAACCCGTCTGCGGACATGGAGCCGTGCGGAGAGTGCGAGTCCTGCCGCTCCTTCGCGGAGGGCAGGTCCTATTGCATACACGAACTGGATGCCGCATCCAACAACGGAGTGGACGACATAAAGACACTCATGGACCAGGTGCGCGTACCTCCACAGGTCGGTAAATACAGCGTCTATATCATCGACGAGGTGCACATGCTGTCTTCCGCAGCATTCAACGCATTCCTGAAAACATTGGAGGAACCGCCTGCACACGCCATTTTCATTCTCGCGACCACGGAGAAGCACAAGATTCTCCCGACCATTCTGTCGCGGTGCCAGACCTACGATTTCAACAGGATTTCGGTGGATGACATCGTAAGGAACCTGAGAATGGTGGCAGGGAAAGAGGGCATACAGATTGACGACGAATCCCTCCATGTGATTGCGCACAAGGCAGACGGGGCCATGAGGGACGCTCTCACCATTTTCGACCAGACAGTGGCGTTCTGCGGCACTGACGTCAGATACGAAGACGTCATCCGCAACCTGAACGTGCTTGACTACGAATACACTTTCGCGCTCGTGGAGCATTTTCTCACAGGGGACTATGCTTTCTGCCTGAAGACTTTTGATGAGATTCTCGCGAAAGGTTTCAACGCGCTGCATTTCGTAGGAGCAATCAGCTCCCATCTGAGAGACCTTGCAGTGACAAAAGCCGGCGGGATAGACGCTCTGCTTGAACTTCCTGCATCACTGAAGGCAAGATACTCGGAACAGGCCGCAAAATGCTCGCCTGCATTCATATACGAGGCATTGGGCATCACCACAGCCTGTGAAGCCGCCTACAGGTCGGCTGTCAATCCGCGACTGCAGATTGAGTTCTCGCTCATGAAACTCTGCTATCTGCTCCACAAACCGGAGGGCAGCACCGCCTCCACGGCCGCGCCACTGACGGCTCCTGCTACGACGGGAACCGGGACAGAGGCATCCAGGCCGTCTGCAGCACAACCCGCCGCACACACCAGGCCGGCAGCCTCAACAGCAGCCCGCACAACGACTGCAGAAATCCATGCAGAACCAGCCGGGGCTCATAC
>CABQAB010000291.1 GCA_902461985.1 uncultured Bacteroidales bacterium
CTGGTCGCGGCGTATGCCGAGGGCGGTGACCACTGTGCCTTCAAGGGTTATGGATTCCTCTTGAAGGACAATGTTGAAAGTGGTCCTGCTGCCGACCTGGACGGTTTGGGTCTGGTAGCCGAGGCTGGTGATTTCAAGTACGCTCTGCGGTCCGGCCACCGTAAGGGAGAAATGTCCGTCAATGTCGGTGGTGGTTCCGTTAGAGGTGCCTTTCTCGAAAACAGCCGCTCCGGGCACAGGCTCTCCGGAGGCATCGCGCAGAGTTCCGCTCACTGTTGATTCAATGGCCTTTGAGATGTAGATTTGAGTCCCGTCTATCCTGTACAGGACTCCGATTGGAGTAAAGAGTGCTTTGCAGGTGTTCTCTATCGTTGCATTTTTTACGGAAACGCTTACTTGCCTGGAAAAGTCAACGCCCTGATTGAAGAACAGATAGCTCGATTGTTCCTCAATGGCATCCAAAGCCTTCTTCAGCGTGACGTTTTCAAGTTCCAGCGATATCCGCACATCGTTCTGTGGTCTGGCATTGAGATCCACTGCGATGACAGCAAACAGAATAAGATAGAGCAGTCTGCCATGTTGCAGAATACTGAGTTTATTCATATTTTTGTGAATTATTGGTAATAAGTCCAGTGTCTTAGTAATGTGATTACTCAATTTCGGCTTGTTGCTATACCTGCGGGTCTGACCATCCGCAGGTTTTTTGTGCCGTGTGGTTCTGTTTTCGTGTTATGTCATGATTAGTTGTCGTATGTTGTGGTTGTTTTTTATGTGGCGACTGTCTATCGTATATAGACCGTATTCGTCGCATTGTCCTTGTGATATGTAAAGTCAACGCCGCCTTTCCTTATCGTTCCAAGCGCATTGTCTATGCCGTCGCTGATACGCAGTTTTCCGTTGTCAAAAACAGGCCCTGACGGGATTTTGCGGTCAAGAATTTCGCGGTCAAGGATGATCTTTACTCCGAACACATTCTCGAATTTCTTCATCAGCTGTCCGAAATCCAGTCCGCTTATGTCAACGAAACCTTTTGTCCAGACGATGTCGTTTTCGGCTTCCTGCTCTGAAAGGACAAGATGCCGGCCCGTCAAAGTCACCTTCTCATTCGGATGCATGACGATGTGCTCCCCGGGAAGAAGTATGTTCGAAAGCCTTATCGAACCTTCGACAAGGGTAGCGGCAAAAATGTTCTCCTCCTGATCGACATTCAGGTTGAATTTTGTTCCGAGGACCTCCACATCCGAGGCGAATGTCTGCACGACGAATGGTTTTCCGGCATCGTGCGCGACATCGAAATATGCCTCTCCTTCAAGATGGACTTCCCGCCGGTCCTTCGCGAAAGCCATAGGGTAAGTGAGTCTCGCTCCGGAGTTCAACCTTACTGTAGTACCGTCCGGAAACGTGTAGTCCATGCTCCTGCCTGCAGGAACTGATATGCTCGCTGTCGTGTTTTCCAGACGGTTTTCATACATCGCATTGAACACATTGAAACTTATGAGGCAGAACAGAAGGACGGCGGCGACATTCCCGACTATCATCCATGCGGTCCGCCTTGCATTCATTCTCTTTTTTGTAGCCGCAGGCAAGTCTCCGCTGAACAGTTCAATGGGTGCATTCAGCAGGAATGCTTCATGAAGTTCCCTGGCGTTGTTGTATGTATTCCTGTGCTCTTCGCTTTCCTCAAGCCATTCGCAGACGGCATCCTCCTCCTCCCCAGTCACGTCATTGTTGAAGAACCTGAAAAGCAGGTCCGCATCGACCTTACTCTTTTCCTGTTTTTGTATCATTGCCATTTTCTCTCTTTTTCCGTGTTATAATACATAGACAATCGAAGTCTCGATTTTGCTATCGAAAAAATCAACTTTTTTCAGTTGTCGTTTCTGCCGTTCGCCCTATTCTTGAAAAAATAACTATCTTCGTGAAAATTTCAGATAGAGTGCCAGTAGCCGGGAAGCATATCATAACCCAAGAGGAGATTCTTTCATTATACAATGAGAAGAAACGTTATATCTGCATTGCCGAGAGTTATGTACGGGACTCGGTCGTGGCTGAGGAGATGGTTTCCCAGTGCCTCTACAGGCTCTTAATCTCAATGGACAGCCAATATGTTTCGAACGCCAAGTCGTTTTTTGTGACCGTCATCCGGAACCGGTGCCTGAACTATCTGAAGAGACAGAGACAAGAGTGCGGTCTGGACCGGATTGGCAGGAGAAGCGTGTGGATGGATACGGATATCGAAAGATTGTCTTCTTCCGGCAACGGCGAGGAGGCTAAGATAGATCTGCTGGACCTGCTGGAGAAATGCAGAAGACAGATGCCGGACATCACGTATGAAGTGTTTATGGCCAGGCGCATAGACAAAAGGTCATATAAGGAAATCGCCCGGATGTTCGGGATGCCGGAGACGACCGTCCACTTCGAGATATACAAGGCATCACGGATTTTCCGCCGGGAATTCAAGGATTACCGCGTTTTCTGCCTGGCACTTTTCCTGGCCACCTTCATCCCGTCATAGAATGAAAAGAATTACCATAAAAAGAACTTGCGTGTCGCTGATACCGATAATCGTCCTGATTGTTTCCCTTGCGGTCAATGTAGGCGTTTTCGGGAGCGATGCCATCTTGGGGGCGAGCCAGGTCTCTCTGCTTTTTTCCGCAGGGATATGCGTATGGCTGGCGATGTGGCTGTTCAAAAAACCGTGGAAAGATTTCGAGGAAGCCATCAAGAGCAATATAGGTGACGTTACGACAGCCATAGTGATTCTTTTCCTGATAGGAGGAATCTCCGGAACATGGACAATGAGCGGTACCGTGCCTTCGCTTATATATTATGGGGTACAGATTGTGTCACCCAAGGTTTTTCTGCTGACCGCCTGCCTGATATGCGCTTTAGTCTCGCTGATGGTCGGCAGTTCGTGGACGACTATAGCGACTATCGGCGTGGCGTTGATGGGTATCGGCAAGGCCTTGGGGTTCAGCGAGG
>CABQAB010000292.1 GCA_902461985.1 uncultured Bacteroidales bacterium
GTGTACGCCAAATGATGGATTTGATGATCCGGTCAATGGAGGAAGCCAGTTCCACTTCGTTATAGGACAGCAGTTCTGATGAATGGTGCGATAATTGTGTATTGAACCCCTCCGGTATGATTTAAGTTGAATTAAACTAATAAACGATATGAAAAAGATTCTTACGATTTCAGCCGCTCTTTTCGTGGCAGTGACTGCTTTGGCGCAGCCTACAGGTTATGTGAACACTACAGAACTCATCCAGTTGCTTCCTGCTATGGACACTGTCAGAACCCAGCTTGAGAGTGCACAGAAAGAGACTTTCGAGACTTATCAGGCTATGCTGGACGAATACAGGTCCAAGGCTGAGACATATCAGCAGAAACAGGCTTCCTGGACTGCTTCCATCAAGGAGAGCAAGCAGAAGGAACTTAATGAAATAGGCAACCGCATCCAGGAATTCGAGCAGAATGCCCAGCAGGAAATGCAGCAGATGCAGCAGATGCTTCAGGCTCCTATCTATCAGAGGGTTAACGAAGAAATCCAGAAACTCGCCAAGGCAAAGAATCTGGCTCTTGTTCTGGATTTGGGATCGGCTCTTTATATCGACCCAGCCCAGTGCACGGACCTCACCCCGGAACTCAGGGGGATTCTCGGAATTCCAGAAGGCCGCACTCTCGCACAACTTCAGGAAGAGCTTCAGGCCAAGGCTGCCGCAGCTCAGCAGCAGTAAGCAGCGGCAGGCAACGATACAGACATATGATGCAGCACGATTGCTTCTGATGATGTCGTGACAAGATTTGCAGGAGACTCGGGTGACGGAATATGGTTGCCGGGTCTCTTTTTGTATATATGACCATAAATGACAACACATAATGAACACTAATCTGATCATGGCCTCTCTTGAGGCAAAGTATCCTGAGCAGAAAGAGTATCTGCAGGCGGTGCGCGAAGTCCTTGAGACAATAGAAGAAACATATAACCGTCATCCCGAGTTCGAGGCTGCGAAGATTGTTGAGCGTCTCGTTGAGCCGGACAGGATCTTCACGTTCAAGGTTACATGGGTGGACGACAAAGGGGAAGTCCGTGTCAATACCGGTTACAGAGTCCAGTTCAACGGGGCGATAGGTCCATATAAAGGCGGACTGCGGTTCCATCCGGCTGTAAACCTGTCGATGCTCAAATTTCTCGGTTTCGAGCAGGTGTTCAAGAACGCTCTCACAACCCTGCCTATGGGCGGCGGCAAGGGCGGTTCCGATTTTGATCCCAAGGGCAAGTCGGATGCGGAAATCATGCGTTTCTGCCAGGCATTCATGCTTGAACTCTGGCGCAACATAGGCCCTGACACAGATGTCCCCGCAGGCGATGTGGGAGTAGGCGGAAGGGAAATAGGCTATCTCTTCGGAATGTACAAGAAACTCGCCCGCGAACACACCGGCGTCCTGACCGGTAAAGGCATAAACTGGGGAGGCTCTCTCATCCGCCCGGAGGCTACCGGTTTCGGGGCCGTCTATTTCGTCCAGCACATGCTCCATCAGGCTGGTGACGACATCAAGGGCAAGACCATAGCCATTTCCGGTTTCGGCAACGTGGCATGGGGTACAGCGAAAAAGGCCACCGAACTTGGTGCGAAAGTCATAGCCATTTCAGGCCCGGACGGAGTCATCCATGACCCCGAAGGCATGAATGAGGAGAAAGTCGCATATATGCTCGAACTCCGTGCCTCCAACAACAATGTGGTCGCGCCTTTTGCCGAGAAATTTCCATCGGCCACTTTCACTCCGGGCAAAAAGGCATGGAGTGTCAAATGCGATATTGCCATGCCTTGCGCATTCCAGAATGAACTGGACGGTGATGACGCGCGTGAACTCATAGCCAACGGCGTGAAACTCTGTGCGGAAGTCTCCAACATGGGCTGCCGTCCCGAGGCAATCGCCGAGTTCCAGAAAGCCGGAATCCTCTTCGCTCCGGGCAAGGCTGTGAACGCAGGAGGCGTGGCCACTTCCGGTCTCGAAATGACCCAGAATGCCATGCACATTTCATGGACGGCAGAGGAAGTGGACGCGAAACTTCACGGAATAATGAAAAGTATACATGAGACCTGTGTCAAACATGGCACGGAGGCCTCGGGCTACATTAATTATGTCAAAGGCGCGAACATAGCAGGATTCATGAAAGTCGCTGCCGCGATGCTCGATCAGGGGATAATATAAGACCACCCCGGTCATCATTCCGGGGTCTATCGGGAAAACCGATTGCCGTTATCGAAAAAATGGCTATCTTTGACGCCGTTTTTGAAATAACGGCATTTTTGTGCCAGGATTGCCGCTAAACCGTTCATTTGGAAAAGATTAAATAAACACATAATTATATGTCAAACAAGAAATTTTCAGTAAAGTCTTTGGTCTGTCTGCTGATTGTCATTGCGGTGACGCTGTTTCTGTGGCTTGTTCCGACAAGTTTCTTCGGCATTGATGCGCTGACGGTTGTCCAGCAGAGAATGATTGCGATTTTCGCGTTCGCAGCCCTTATGTGGATGTTTGAAATAATCCCGGCCTGGGCCACTTCGGTCTGCGTCATCGTCCTTATGCTTTTGACGGTTTCAAACAAAGGTTTCGGATTGTTCGTCAAGAATGTCACCGACGGAAGCGCATTCATCGACTACACTGCGGTAATGGCTGCATTTGCCAACCCTATCATCATGCTCTTCCTCGGAGGTTTCGTGCTCGCGATAGCGGCGACCAAGGTAGGGCTTGACGTCCAGCTTGCAAAAGTGCTTCTCAAGCCTTTCGGTACCAACCCTAAGACCGTGCTTCTGGGCATACTCTGCGTTGTGGCCATATTCTCGATGTTTATGAGCAACACTGCAACAGCTGCAATGATGCTCGCATTCCTCACGCCGGTACTCAAATCCCTCCCGGCAGACGGAAAGGGACGTATCGGACTTGCGCTTGCAATCCCCGTTGCGGCCAATATCGGCGGTATCGGC
>CABQAB010000293.1 GCA_902461985.1 uncultured Bacteroidales bacterium
GACGGGGGCGAGGCTCAGACGCAGCAGCGGGGAGACATTCGACATAGCAATTGACGGATTCTTCCTTGCCATCGGCCATCATCCCAATTCCGAACTTGTCTCCCGCTGGGTTGAAACCGATGCCCAGGGCTATATAGTCACGGACGGACGCACTTCCAGGACTAACGTGGAGGGCGTATTCGCTGCCGGAGATGTCCAGGACCCTGTTTACCGTCAGGCCGTTACGGCTGCGGCATCCGGCTGCAGGGCAGCCCTCGACGCCGAAAGATTCCTTAAGAAATAAAATACGTTCAAGATGAGATTATCCTTCAAGATATTCATATTTGCTACGGCCGTCCTGTTCATGTCGGTTTCATGCAAATCCCAGTACGAACTCCTGCTCAACGGCAATGATGCGGATGCGAAATATAAAGCCGCCTTCGAATACTACAACAACAAGAAATACAGCAAGGCTACAGCCCTGTTCGAGTCCCTTTCGATGCTCACCGAAGGCACGGAAAGGGATGATACGGTCCGTTATTACTGCGGTCTGAGCAACTATATGCAGAAAGACTATTACACGGCGGAGACTCATTTCCAGCGTTTCACGGAGGTTTATCCGCGCAGTCCGTTCGCTTCTGACGCCCGTTTCCTCAGGCTCGACTGCCTCTATCGTTCCACATTGCGCTACGAGCTCGACCAGTCTCCAACCTACACTGCTCTCAACGCGCTGATGGAGTATATGCGTGAAGAACCGGACAATGTGCATGCTGACGAATGTATAGCCATGATGGAGGACTTGAACGAGAGGCTCGACCGCAAGGCTTATGAGGGGGCGAAACTCTATTATAAGATGGAAGACTATCTGGCTTCCCGTGTGGCCTTGAGGAATGTGCTGAAAGCGGATTCTGAAAATATGTACAGGGAGGATATACTTTACTATATAGCCATGTCCTCGTTCAAATATGCCGAACTGAGCGTGCCTTCGAAGCAGAAGGAGCGTTATCTCATATTCATCGACGACTATCTCAACTTCATCGGGGAGTACCCTGAGTCGAAATATGTGAGTGCACTTGTTTCACCTTATAACAAGGCTCAGAAATATCTTCAGAAAAGGTCATAACTGGGGAAAAGACGAAATGCCGCTGCAGATTTTTGAAACTCTGCAGAACCGGTTGCGTATATAATTGTAGAAAACAAACACAAAATGACAACAAAGAAAATACCTTCAAACACGATCACAAGGGATTTGTGTGACCTCGCGGCTCCGACCGGAAACATTTACGAGACTGTAGTGATACTTTCCAAGAGAGCCAACCAGATTGCTACGGCAGAGAAAAAGGAACTTACAAAGAAACTCGAAGATTTCAAGAACGAAAGGGACACGATGGAAGAGGTGTTCGAGAACCGTGAACAGATTGAAATCTCAAAATATTATGAAAGGCAGCCGAAGCCGGCTCTCGTAGCAATCGAAGAGTTCGAGGAAGGTGAACTTTCATACAGGGTGGCGCACCAGGACGAAGAATAGATCCGTGGCAGAGTCACCTCAAATTCAAGAATTTAAGGTAACTGCGTATGCTGAGCCGTCTGGAAATACACAACTACATTCTGATAGACTCTCTGGAAATCAGTTTTCCTGAGGGTCTTGTCATCATTTCCGGTCAGACGGGTGCGGGAAAGTCCATTCTTCTCGGTGCCCTGTCACTGATTGCAGGAGGAAAGGCCGATGCTTCCGTCATCTCGGAAGGGGCGCAGAACTGCATCGTGGAGGCCGAGTTCTCGGATGTGCCGGCAGATGTGCGGGAAGCCGTTGAAGAGGCCGGAGCAGACTGGAATGACGGCAATCTCATCATCAGAAGAGTGGTGTCAGGCCGTTCAAGGGCATTCGTGAATGATTGTCCTGTGCCTGTGCAGGTGCTGTCAGCCATATCTTCCTCGCTTTTTGACATCCATTCCCAAAGGGCTACCATGAACCTTCTGGACCCGGTGCTCCAGATGGACTTGCTGGACCGATTTGCAGGCAATCTTGATTTGAGGAACAGCTATACGGATTCCTATAACAGGATTCTGGAGCTCGAAAGCCGCAGGAGGAAACTTGCTGAATCTCTCGCCGCCCTTACGCGCGAGAAGGATTTCAATCAGGCGCAGTTCAGCCAGCTGGATGCTGCGGCAATCAAGGAGGGGGAACTTGAAGAACTGGAGTCCGAGCAGAAAAAGCTTGCCAATGCCGAAGACATACAGTCCGGGCTATGCGGAATATGCGAGGCTTTCGCTCCGGCCGATGACGATGTCCGCTCCACAGATTCATCGTTGAAAGATGCGGTCAAGGTGCTGCAACGTCTGTCATCCTATCTTCCCTCAGCATCGGGATTGTCCGAAAGGCTCGAATCGTTGCGTCTGGAACTGGATGACGTGCTTTCCGAGATAGAGTCGCTCGCCTTGTCTGCGGAATCATCTCCTGACAGACTTGCGGCGGTGGAAGCGCGCATGTCCCTGCTGTACTCCCTTTTCAGCAAATTCTCCTGCTCGACAGAGGCTGAACTGATAGCCCTCAAGGACAGCTACTCTGCCCGCCTTTTTGATACTGGACGCATAGAGGAGGAACTCGCGGAGCTGGATGCGGAACTTGTCCGCGAACGTGAACTCAACGACAGGTTCGCCGGGGAACTCACTCAGTCCAGACAGCTTGCCGCAGGACCTTTCTCTGCAAAAATACAGGAAATGGTCCGTGGACTGGAACTCGCCCAGGCGGTGTTCGAAGTGAGCCTGAGCCCTGCAAAGGCAAACAGATACGGCAAAGATGCGGTGGACTTCCTTTTCAGTTCCACCGGCAGAAATCCGGTTCCGGTGGCAAAATGCGCTTCCGGAGGTGAAATGTCCAGAATCATGCTCTGTCTCAAGGCCCTCATGGCCCGTTTCGTGTCCATGCCGACCTTGGTTTTCGATGAAATAGACACGGGAGTATCAGGCAGTGTGGCCGA
>CABQAB010000294.1 GCA_902461985.1 uncultured Bacteroidales bacterium
CTTTAAACTTTTATTGTAATTTTGGTCCGTGTTGCACTTGCTCGTTGACTCTGCCCGTTTTCATCGGTCCTCACCCAACTTGCATATTTCCATTAAGTTGTGTATCTTGTGAAGTTTTTGAACAGAGAATATACCAGCTTTTGAAGAGAACTCACCAAATATAGTCAAGTCTATGCTGTTATCAGATACCACTTTCCTCTGCGGTTATTTTTCCATCGACCCGCACAGGCTCAACGCTAAGAACGAGGCCGGAATCTTCCGTGACGCCGGCTGGACGCGCTTCTGCTATACTGCCGACAATGTGGAACTTCTGTCTAATTTCTATTATCCTGAATTCGTGAGTTTCAGCACCGCGACCCGCAGGCTGTACCGTAAGGACTGCGACACTGGAATCACTGTGCCCGTAAAAGGTCCAGAAGGGGAACAGCTGCCCGTCAAATTCAGGCTCAAAGGCATAGAAACCGGCATATACCCCTACGGTATAGTCATGTTCTCCATCAAAATCGAATTCGATAACGTCGAAGACAGAGCCGTGTGGGCGGTGCTTGCAAAATTGCGCAACTGCTGTTTCTATGAAGGGGCGGGACTGGATGAGTTCAAGAAAGCCGCGATAGACCCTTTGAAAAGGCTTTATTCCATCGCAGGGCTGAAAAAAGCGGATCTTCAGGATGAAAATTGCTCCTATCTCGTCGAAAACGGCAACAAATTCAAGATTTTCCAGATTGTCAGGACTCCGGACCTCTCCGATGAATATCTCTATTCCTGCGGAACTCTTGCGACCTACAGCCCGGAAAACCCTTTCGCCTCGTCCAAGGAATATTTCGAAAAAGTGATGGGCGAAAGCCGCCTTTTCATATTCAATAACTGGAAGGCCCTGATGCTCCTCGACAGCGTTACCTTCTGTGCCCGGGAAGTTTCCGGTTTTACTGCCGGCATCTGGGAAAAGGACTATTTCGGGATGATATATCTCTACGAACTTTACCGCAAGTGCTGGCTGTACCGCCAGAACATGAGATTCTGCGACAAAAGCGAGAAGCCTTCTGTACTCTATGACGAAATCAAGGAATTCGAGAGAAAATATGCCTTCAATTTCATAAGCTACAACTTCCTGCCTAACGAAGTGGACAGGGCGATAGAGAAGAACCTTGAAACCAATGCCATAAAGGAGAATGTCTATCATGTCATAAATCAGGAAGTTGAGGAAATGAGTGCGGAGAGGGAGTCGAGTACCAATATATTCCTGACTTTCCTGACTTTCGTCGCATCCTTCTCGGCCGTATGGGACATATCCTGTCTCATCGACGCCATGTTCTCCTATGAAGAGGCTTTCGACTACACGGCTTTGGGCTACCGCATGGTGGCCTCGATACTTGTTCTGTTGATTCTCATAGTCTTATTGTTCACAAGACATAAAAAGCACCGCAAATGAGCCGCCTGCCCCACACCCTTGCCCATCCGCTTGAACAGTTCGAGGCCTGCCGGAAAGATGCGGACTGGTTCAAGTCAGCCAATTATATGCTGGATTTTTTCGAGGCGAGTTCCCAGTATGTGTCCATAGTCCTTTTAGGGATGTTCAGGGATGCCATACTTTCCGGAGCCTGCGAATGTGGCGGGGACACTGCCAGGGCCGTAGCCAAAATCGACGGCAAACGCCCGCTATCGTTCGGTGACTGGTGCAACGACATACTTCCGGTCCTGCTCAAGGACGCCGTCAATCTTTTTCCGGAGCATCCTTTAGTCCTTTCCCTGTCCAGAGTCATATCCAGGAAAAGGAATGTCTTCCTTGGCTCCAGGAACGAGAAGAGCATAGTCCAGGTCAGAAACGAATACAAAGGTCACAGCACCATACTTTCGGAGTCGATCTATGCCGATGTCGTGACTATGCTGCTGCCGAGGCTTGAGGAATGGCGGGCTGCCCTTGCGCCTCTGGAAAACTATGACGACTCCGGACTTGACCCGCTTGTACATAGGGACGCGAAAGGACATGAGTATGTGTTCCAGTCTTTGAAGGAAGAGTCGGTTTCGTTCATTTCCGTGGATGAGGACGCCCTGACCTATATTGGAGATGACTATAATGAAAGGTTCGATGCCTGGATGCAGGTACTTGTGCCGTCCTTCGATATTTCCAAAGACCTGAACTGGGGCGAATATGTCGGACTGACCCACGGAATCTCAGCAGGTTATATGGACAGGATCTACGCCCAGAAGAAATACAACCGCGAACTATTCGTGGAGAGGACTCTGCTTTCGAAGGCTTACGGGGCCTTTGTTGATTCTGACAAGACCATATTCCCGCTTCTTGGCGAGGCAGGACAGGGCAAGACCAACCAGCTGTGCCACTGGACCGAGTCTTTAGTCAAGTCAGGGGATGCGGTGATGATTTTCGCAGGTGCTGATTTTGCGGATATGAGCCTCGCAGACAGGCTCAGGGAGGAATTCGGCCTGTCCAAACGCAAGGCGATAGGCCGTTTCACCGACCATCTTCATGCTACTGCAGATGCGAACGGGAAGAATGTCTATCTCTTTTTCGATGCCGTGAACGAGTGTATGAGCTATCCTCATGTCGAAAGTGACGGTTATGAGCCTGAAAACGCCCCTCTGCTGCTCTTCAGGGATATCTGTTCCATTTTCGGAAAACCGGAATACAAACGTTTCAAACTCCTTTTCACCTGCCGCACCTACACCTGGCACCAGCTCCTGCTTCCGGAACTGAAAAATGTAGATTCATCCGTTTTCTACAACAGGGGAGCGGAAGAGGATACGGCTGTACGGGGATTTACAGATGCAGAGGTCGCGAAGGCATACGACATTTATGGCGAACTCTATCAGATGGCTACGGCTTTTCATGACTTGAAGCGGACCTGCGTGCTGAGGTTGAAAGACCCTCTGATGCTCAAGATAGCCTGCACCAACTATCTTGGCAAGGCTCTGCCTGAGGAC
>CABQAB010000295.1 GCA_902461985.1 uncultured Bacteroidales bacterium
CTGAAGACAGCCCGTTCTAAGGAATTCATGACCGAGGAAGTCGCCCCCTCGCTGCTGTTGCCCGATTTCGCCACTTTGGTAATCGCATTCGCCTCTGCATGAAGGACATAAGGCTTGGTGGCCCCGCTCTCGTCCTCGCACACATTCTCGAATCCGGATGGAGTGCCGTTGTAGCCGTCGGATATAATCATCTTGTCCTTGACAATCAAAGCTCCCACCTGACGCCTCTTGCAATAGGAATTTCTTGCCCAGACTGACGCCATCTCCAGATATGCCTTGTCGAATTTCTCCATTCCCTATTTGTTTGTACGCTGGTAAAGATAGCGCTTTATGCTCTTTTTCGGTGTCCTTTCAAAGTCCTCAGGCATGATTTCCACAGTCTTGACCTTCGCATAGTTCGGAAGCAGATCATTGGCATTCTTCACCTGGGCTTCGAGATTCTTCTGCAGCTGTTCAGCGGTAAGACCCTCAAGCTCTGCCTGATGCAAATCAGGATAGATCAGGGCCGTAAGAGCACCTCCGTCTTCGATGACAAGCGACTCCACCACATAATTCAGGGAATTGAGAACAGTCTCTATCTCCTCCGGATATATATTCTGTCCCGAAGGACCGAGAATCATACATTTTGAACGGCCCTTGAGGAAAAGATACCCGTCCCTGTCCACGATGCCCATGTCTCCCGTCTTGAACCATCCGTCTTCCGTAAACACGGCTTTAGTGGCCTCCTCGTTCCGGTAATAGCCGAGGAAGACATTGTCTCCTTTGACAAGGACCTCGCCTGGAACGTTTTCAGGGTCGGAAGAATCGATTTTGATTTCTAAGTTGGGAGCTACCTTTCCGCAGGAATAAAGTTTCACGCTCTCCCAGCCGTCATAAGCAATGATAGGACCACATTCGGTCATACCGTAACCGACAGTGAAAGGGAAATGAATCCTTTTGAAGAACGCCTCCACATCCTTGTTGAAAGCCGCTCCGCCTATAATCACTTCCCCGAACCTGCCGCCGAAGGCATTGACCAGTTCCGTTTTCACCTTGTTCAGAATCACCTGGTCGAGCAGTGGAAGACGCAGCATCTGACGGATTCCGTTCTTTTCGAGGATAGGACGCACCTTGTTCTTGTAGATTTTCTCAATCACTAACGGCACTGAAATCACGATGTCAGGCTTGATTTCGTCAAGAGCCTGCATAATGATTTTAGGACTCGGAATGCGAGTGAGGAAATGCACGTGGGCACCTACGTAAAGTTCATAAAGCACCTCGAACATAAGCCCGTACATATGCGCGGACGGGAGCATTGCCACCACGTTGCTCGAAGAATTGAGGTATGGGGCTGCAACCGTCGCGAATTCGATGTTGGACTGTATGGTCCTGTAAGGAATCATGACGCCCTTGGAAAATCCGGAAGTACCTGAAGTGTAATTGATAAGGGCCAGTTCATCCGGCTTGTCCTCATAGTAGTCCAGACATTCAGGCCCGAACGACTCAGGATATTTCTCTCCGAAAAGGCTGTTGAGATGATCTCTCGCATAAGTGATTTCATCGGATGCGGCATAGATGAGTTTGAATGTGTCTATGCGCGTAATAGCCTGAAGACCCGGCATTTCCGATTCCGAAAGCCCTTCCCAGACCACAGGGTCCACGAAAAGTATGCGGGCCTCCGAATGGTTCACGAGATGGTGTATGTTTCCCGGCTTGAATTCGTGAAGAAGCGGCACCGGAACCGCTCCATAGGTCATGGTGGCGAGGAAAGAGACTGCCCAGTTCACCTGGTTCCTGCCGCAGATGGCGACTTTGTCTCCCTGCCTGAGTCCGCATTTTTCGAAAAGGATGTGGATTTTCGCAATCCTTTCCGCCAGATCACGGTAGAAAATGGTTGTGCCCTTGTAGTTTGAAAGAGCCAGACATTCCCAGTTGCTGCGGAAAGCCTGTTCAAACATTTTGTTTACTGACTTGTACTCCATAATATGCAAATCCTTAAAGTTTAATCTTTTTCGTCTTTCCGTCGTATGAAACGGCCAATATGACTCCGTCATCCCCGACTTTCACTTCAGTGTCAGCCCTCAGTACGGAATCTCCCTTGAAATCCGACAGCGCCTGACCTCCCATGAAAGGATATATAAGCGTCTGGCGGGAAGTCCTCACCACCCAGGCTGACTTGCCGCCGGCAACGACTCTCTCCGGAAGGGCCATCACAGTCTCGTCCGGGGATATATCTTTCCATCCTTCAGGAACCTTGCCCTGAAGATTATACATTCTGAGAGTGTTGTCTTTGTGGAGGACCATTATATTGTATTTGCGGCTGCCGTTGAAGTCGTAGACTGCCGGTCCGAGCAGGATTTCCTTGCCGAGTTCAACAGGGAAAGGCGAAACGAAACGTCCCAGACGGTCGATGAGATGTATTTTTGAACCGTAGCCGAAAAGTATCTGCAGTTTGCCGTTCGCGAAATAGTCCACATTGGAAGCCGTACCGCAAATCGGAGTCTGGAACGGCACAGTCCAGAGTCCCTTTGAGTTCTCGTCCTTGAGGCTGAGGGAAAGGTTCTGGTTCTGGACAAAATAATTGTTCTTGCCGGTTCCCGAATTACGGACTTTGAACGGCCCTTTAGGAATATCGGGACTGATTCCCCCGTTTTCCTCCAAAGGTGCTTTTGTTTTCCGGAGATCAGCCTTGTAGACATTCAGTTTCATTTCAGGCATGGCCTTGCGCATTGGACTGAATGTCAGGAACACCGGCATAATGTCGCAATCCCTGAGGACTTTCTCCACCGAAGTTTTCCATATTCCCGCAAATGAAGAACCTGCGGCGAAATCCTGGTCTGCCGAGAAATACGAGACAAGAGATGCCGAAGTCGGGATTTCCGCCTTCAGACCTGCATCATTGAGTTTCTGGGCGACGGTATATGACAG
>CABQAB010000296.1 GCA_902461985.1 uncultured Bacteroidales bacterium
GGCTTCAAGCGTAACCTCCGCCTTGACGTAAAGCAGCCGCTGGTCTGCACTCATTGCCACTTTGACTTTTTCCGCGGCGACAAGGCCTTTCGCCTTTTCCACGGCCTCAGGGCACAAATCGTTTAGGACCTCCAGGCCGTAGGAGGATTTCCCGCAGGCCACGCCGAGGGCGGCGGCAATTTCCAGCCCCACCATCCCGGTACCCGGCACACACACGCCCATCCCGTTTTTCAGGATATTCCCGCTCATTTCCACCTGCACATTGCGGACTTCCGCTTCGCAATCTGTTCCTGAAAACGCCGCACGCGCCTGTTCCGCAGCCTTTGCACATGCCAAAGCCACAGCAATCGGTTCTGTGCAGCCGAGAGCAGGTTTCACTTCCTGCCTTATCAGCTCTATTATTTCCTTTTCCCTTTGTGTCATAGTGTCTCTCCGTTATTGAAATAGCCTGTGCAGAAGCGGAAAATATCATCCATCTCCCCTTCACCGGTAACACATTCGATAGGGAATCCGAAACTTACGGCCTTGTAACCGTCCCCTTCGAATGCTACGGCAGCAGAGATTCCGCTGTCTGAATATCTTATCACTGTCTGTGCGTTTCCGCCGGCAGGCACTATCCCGTCCGGCGATTCCACAGTGTAGATTTCTTCGGAAATGCCGCTGTTGAACTGTCCGTAATTCCTGCGCTTGGCTCCTGTCCATCTGTATCCTCCTTTCCGGCTGGAGCGGCTGTTCATCAGTCTGATACCCAATGTCTTGGAAATGAAACTGACGGCTTCCTCATCGGCTGGCATATCCTGGTGGATTCCGCCCGAAGCATCGCTTGCTATGTAAGAACCGGAGACAATGACGGAAGCCCCTTCTGCGGTCATCGTCCTGACCGCAGACCTGAGTTCCGGAGTCCAGATACTGAATCGGCTTCTCCCTGAAACTCCGGGGGTGCTGAGCTGCTTTCCGCATATCAGGTCTACGATTTTATATTTTTCATCGCATCCGTATGCGTATTTTTCCGCGAACGCCCCGGCACTCATGGAAACTGAACTGTAGCCGAGCCTTGCCAATGACCGGCCGTGTACGGAAGGATAGTCGAAACTGTTGCCTGCCGGGCATATGTCGGCGCAATCAGTGTAGGAAGCTCCGAAGCCGGGGCAGTCATCGTCCATCCACGGCAGGTCCTTGCGGAAATCATACATGTCTCCGACATAGTTGATGCCTCTGAGATATTCGGCCCCGCTGTCAAGTTTTCCGTAGAACCCGGCAGTGAGACTGTCCTCGAAATGTACGGGTGCAGACACGCGGTCAAAATTGTTTACAATCAGCACGGTACCTGCGGCGTCCGGAACGGATGCTACGGAGAGTATTTCAGAAGGGAAGGACTTTCCGCCCCTGTTCCATGCCGACACCCTGAAACTGCATATCTCTCCCTGAGGGATTTCCACCCTGCATGAATATCTTCCGTCTGTCTCCCTCCGTGCCTCGACGAATGACGGCCTGCTGAATCCTCCGTCGCCCACACGCTTCTCTATGAGGAATTTTTCGGCTGCTGCTGTAGGTTCGAGGCTGTCTGTCCTCTCTCTCCAGCTCAGTTCTGCCGCAGTGCCTCCGTCCGTCAGCTCCGCCGCAAAAGACTCCACCGGCAGCGGCTGCACCACATAGTCCCGCCCGTAGCGGTTGGAAAGATATTTCAATATGCCCTTGTAGACCGCACGCGAGGCCACGAAACGGAAACCAGGGTCGAGTCCGAGTTTCATGTCCGCGAAATTCTGGTGCGAAAGCAGTTCTATCAGCATTGCCGGGCAGACGGGAGTACGCGATTCGAGATAGGCCCTGTCCTTTATTTCCCTGCGACGCCATTCCGGACAGAAAGTCTGCCGTATGTCATTGACAACCTGCGACTGCACGAGCTCCGCATATTCCCGGCTGGTGAGGCGGCTTTCCCCTGACGGCAGCCTTTTCTTGCCTTCGGAAACGGAAGTATAGATGGCCATAGTGCCTATGGTGCTGTCCCTCAATGCGGTGCCTGCATCTGTATGGAAACCTAAGGAAAGGTCGAGAGGTATGCCTAAGCCCTGTTCGTCCGGATTCATGGCAGACCCTCCGCTGAGCCAGCCTGTCCACAGACCGCGGCAGGTGTAGTCATCTTTATAGTCGTTTTCCTCTTCGGAAGGATTCCAGTATTTCCGCGGAGCACCGTACCACTGAAGCGAATATCTTGCTGCCTCCAGATAGCGGGGCAGGCCAGAAGTCTCCGCAAAGTTTCCGCGTGCAACGTTGCCCATGCCTCCTCCGAATCTCACCGCATCCGCACTGGTCACAGAACCGTCAGTGGCGGAAACTAATCGGACTTTTCCCCCGGAACCGGCCGCAAAATCGAATGTTCCCAGATATATCCAGGTGCCTCCGCCCATTTTCTGGTTTACGGTGAATTCGCTCGTCCCTCCTTTGTGCTCCACGATGTAACGTGCGGCGGAAGTGCTGTTGGCAAAACTCCGGTATGCTACATAGACCGCATATTCCCCGCCTTTCCCGAACTCCGGAATCCACTCGGCCGCAGCTTCTTTCCTGCCTGAGGCCATGAGGCTGCTTCCGCCTTCAAAGGGATTCTGCCCGTCGTCGATGATTTCCGTCCTGTCTGCAAAACCGTTTTCAGACTGTTCCCATCTGCCGTATGTCCTGAACGAGCCTTTCCCTCTTGAAGTGGGCATAGGGTCGTTGTCAATGATATATTCGTCCCTGTTCAGGTCTCTTTCGCGCGGCATGAGCACATAGGCCCCCGCGTTTTCCAGCATGGGGACGAGGAACTGGGTCACGAAACTCTGGGTGAAAATGTCCTCGACAGTGCGGAACAGGCATGCCCTCTGCCACTCCCATCTGTCCAAGCTCTGTTCATAATAATAGCCGTGAC
>CABQAB010000297.1 GCA_902461985.1 uncultured Bacteroidales bacterium
ACTGGCATCTGAAAGGGACACAGGTGGCAGTCCTGCGGAATGACTCCCTCGTTTTCTGCAAGGCCTACGGAATTGCGGACAGCCTCCATACGGCGACAAACCCCGATTCTACGGAGGTACTCACTCCGGGACATATAATGAGAGTAGCGTCCGTCTCAAAGCTGATTACGGCCACAGGCATAATGAAAATGCAGGAAATGGGGCTTCTGCACCTGTCTGACACGGTTTTCGGTCCCGGAGGGCTGCTCAAGGAGGTTTCAGCATACATTCCTGACAAGTTGATGAAAGACTACGGCGGAATCACTGTGGAGCATCTGCTCCGACATCAGGCCGGATTCCGCAGAGACCCGGTATTCTCTGCAAGAGACGTATCAAAACAAATGAAACTGGACGGTCCTCCCGCTCTGGACGACTATTGCCGACTGGTTTTAGGAAAACGGCTGAGATACGCTCCAGGGAAAGGCCAGACATACTCGAACTTCGGATACATGCTTCTCTCGGCAATCATCGAGGAAGTCAGCGGGCAGTCCTACGAAGAATTCATACAGAAAAACGTACTGAGGCCCTGCGGATGCGTTGACATGCACATTGCGGGAAACTATTACGAGAACAGACGGCCAAATGAAAGCCGATATTTCACTCATGCCGGAAACGGAAAGACAGTGCTTGAATACAACGGCAGCGGCAGAATGGTGGAAAGATGCTACGGCGGCAACGACATCAACCTCCTGCAGGGAGCCGGTGCATGGGTGTGCTCCGCTGCCGAACTGGCATTGCTGGTAGCATCCATAGACGGGAAAAGCGAAGTAGCCGACATACTGCTTCCCGAAAGCGTGGAAGAAATGACAGCATACAGGGACAGGGAAACATTCTCGATAGGCTGGAACGACACCGACCCGAAAAAGGGATGGGTCAGGACGGGAACTCTTGCCGGCACGAACGCGGTAATAAAATATTTTCCCGACGGTGAATGCTGGATCTTCATCAGCAACAGCAGCACCTGGAAAGGGCCTGCGCATTTCCGCTACACCTGCCAGCTTTTCGATGTGCTGAGGGAAAGCTACTCCGGCAGACTGCCCGCCCGCAACCTTTTCGATAAGCCGAGAGCAGAGGGAAACAAAGTTTCACTTTGCCGAGGCGAGAAAAGTGGCGTATGAAATACGAACCTTTTCGAAGCAATATAGGCCAGTCTGCCCCTTGCTGAAGGCGCGAAATAAGGCAGATGGTCAGAAGAGACCGTAGAGCTGTGCGTCTATGCGGTCGGTGATAGATGCGAAATCCTCAGGACGGTTCTCGAAATCCAGATTGTCGCCCTCGATGGTTATGACTTTGCCGGGATAGGAAGCTATCCATTTCTCATACAGTTCGTTAAGCCCCGTAAGATATTCTATGCTTATGCCTTTTTCATATTCCCTCCCCCTTTTGGAAATCTGGGACACGAGATGGGCGATGGACGAGCGTATGTAGATGAGCAGGTCCGGAATCTTAACCGATGACATGACCACCTTGTAAAGTTCCATATAGGTATTGAAATCCCTCTCCGAAAGATTCCCCATAAGGTAGTTGTTGCGGACGAAAATCTCGACTCCCTCGAATATAGTCCGGTCCTGGATGATGGTCTCCCTGCTTTTGGATATGGCCATCACGTCCTTCAGACGCTGTGCAAGGAAATAGGTTTCGAGGTTATACGACCAGCGCGGAATGTCCGAATAATAGTCTTCAAGGTAGGGATTATAGGTGACAGCCTCGAATTTTGGGGTCCATCCGTAATGTGCTGCCAACATTCTTGTAAGGGTGGTTTTGCCACAACCTATATTTCCGGCGATTCCGATATGCATAGTATAGAAGATTCTTGATTGCGGACGCGAAAATACGGAATTTCGGCGGATACTCCAAAAATAAATAATCCCCGGACGACGTGGAACGACCGCAAAAACCTATTTGACAAGTCCGCTGACCTTGTTCCATGAAAGCGTGGAATAGTAGGAATTGAGCCATGTACGGTTCAAATCAGGCAGATACATGCTCAGTCCCGAATGGGTTCTGATCGGGAAGCCGTAAAGGGCGAAAGTCGGGGTCGCAGCCTTATAAAGCACGCAGGCATCCAGCGCCCACTGCAAATCAGCCAGATCGACCTCCAGCTGCTCTTTTGCCGCAGCATATTCCTCCGTGGCCGTTCCGTCCTCTCCCCCGGACATAGAATCGAGACGTTTCCGCCCGGCTGCCTCGACTATGCTGTACAGGTCGTAGAACCAGGCATGGAATGAATAATAGTAATACTTCTGGAGATACGAAGACTGCACGTTTGAAGCATCAATGTCATACCTTCTGAAGATATTGCGGCATACCGCCGCAAGAACATCTAACTTAGCGCAGTCTATGACAGAAATGGTGGCAGACCGCTTGCTTCCGGACGCTTCGTTGTAATGTCTGTAATAATTGTCAGCAAGTCCGGCCATGTCCGGTTCCTCGTTTTTCAGCAGGTCCTCACACAGGGTGAAATAATCCATGCCGTCGGAAAGTATTTCAGTCTGTGAGGCGCAGAGATAGCGGCATTTGTCCTTCAGTTCATAGGCCACCTCGATTCCTCCCATAAAACATGCATCGAAAACAAGATAGTCCAATTTGAATGGGATTGCGTCCGCAAGATCCTTTATGTCAGTCTCGTACGATGTCGTAGGATTGGTTCCGGTCACCGTCGCCCCGAAACTCTTCACGTCAGGAACCGGCCGGTACAGATAATTTCCGGACAGAAGGTCATATCCTTCCGTTCCCTGCCGTCGGGAAGCCGTCTCCTGCTGTGCAGGGAGTCCGGGACGCGAAAAAAGCCATTCATCGTCATCTGAAGACGAGCCTTCGAAAGAAGAAGGGTCGGAACAGTACTACGGCGTTCCCGCGA
>CABQAB010000298.1 GCA_902461985.1 uncultured Bacteroidales bacterium
CATGGACAAAAGTAGATCCGCCATTGAGGGCACAAAGGTAGAAAAATAATAATACTTCACAAAATTTTCCTCATTCAAACTTATCTTTGCTAAATTTGCAGGTTCTATGGGCAGGGTCTGTAATATACTTCGTTCCGGAGACTTCCGCAGCCTTTTTGCGGAACTTGGAAACTATGGGAAAATCTGGCTGGTTTGCGATGAAAATGTCTGGGAATCAGCCGGAAGCCTCATTGCCGGGAAGATTGCGGACAGACTGCTTGGAAAAAGCATGGTCAAGGCTGATGAGAGACACAAGAACCTTGAGACGGTGCAGCGCATCATTGCCGAAATGTTGTCGGGGTGTGCCGACAGGGATGTGTTCGTGCTTGGCATAGGCGGCGGAATCACCACCGACATCGCAGGGTTCGTGGCTTCCATATACAAAAGGGGAGTGGCTTTCGGTTTCGTGCCGACGACGCTTTTGGCTCAGGTCGATGCCGCAATCGGAGGAAAGAACGGAGTCAATGTTCTGTCCTATAAGAATATGGCGGGGGTAATCCGCCAGCCGGAGTTCACCTTCATCTGTCCAGGCTCGTTGGTGACACTACCGGAGAAAGAGTTCCGCGCCGGGATTGCCGAAATGCTCAAGACTTTTCTGATTGCCGACGGTGCTGCATATCGGGAGGCTGTGGAGTTGTTTGCCCAGGCAAAAGAGAAAGGACGGAGTTATGCCGGTATGCTCGACATAATCGGTCGCTTCTCGTCAAGGGCTGCGGAAATCAAGTCGGAAATAGTCTCTGCCGATATTTTCGAGCGGGGCTGGAGGAAAGTGCTCAATCTTGGCCACACTTTCGCCCATGCGGTTGAAAAGGTTTCCGTAGGAGAGTGGAGCCATGGCGATGCCGTTGCGGCAGGAATAGTTATGGCGGCAGAGCTGGCTGAAAGGCACGGCGTTGCGCAGGCGGGGCTGTCCCGGCGGTTAAAGGCTGACTTTGAAAGCATAGGTCTTCCGGTTGAAGCCCCCTACGCCTTTGGAGAACTGGCTGACGCAATGTTGAAAGACAAAAAGGCCCGTGACGGCAAGGTCGATTTCGTGTTGCCGGTAGAACCGGGCAAGGTTACAGTCGTGCCGCTCGACCCGCTGCGGCTGACGGATAAAATTGGATGAACCCGGAAAGTAACCGGAAGATATAAACCCGAACAGAAACGGAACCTTTTCGATAAGCCGAGAGCAGAGGGAAACAAAGTTTCACTATGCCGAGGCGAGAAAAGTGGCAATGATAAATTGAACAATATGGTTTGTACAGTACTGCAAAACAAGGATGTAGATTCCCTCGCAGAGGCTTTGGACTCATGCGCGATGGCTGAAGTCAGATTGGACAGCTGTCCTTTGAGTCTTGATGAAATTGAAGATATATTTTCCTCGACGGAGATTCCGTTGGTCGCAACCTGCCGTATCGCGAAGATGGCGGAATCGCATCCCCATATGAGTGAAACAGCTGTTGCAAGGCTTTGTGAAGAGCGGCTTGCGAAGGCTGTCGAGGCAGGAGCGAATTATGTCGATCTTGAAATCGAAGCCCCGAAAGAGATGCTGAAACGGCTGAAAAAACTTTGTCGTGACAATGGCACTCTGCTCATACGTTCCTTCCATGACTTCAAGGGTACGGATTCGGCGGAAGCATTGAAGGCCGTTGTCGAGAAATGCGTCTACCATGGTGCGGATATAGTGAAAATCGCCACTACGGCCACTTCGGAGGACGATGTGAAGAAAGTGCTTTCTCTTTATGACGAACCGTCGCTCTTCGCACAGCGGATTTCCGGCAACAGGGAGGAGGTTCCCGAAACTACTGAAGGCCGTCTGATTGCATTCTGCATGGGAGAGTCCGGCATGGAATCCCGTTTGGAATGTCTGGCGAAAGGCGCTCCGTTCACTTACGCCGCCCTGTCGGAGGAGGAGAAGCGCGACGGGCAATGGCTTGCCGCTGAGATGCGGGAGCGTCTTTCTGCAGGACTTGAAGCCTATGATGCAGACGTGGTGGTGCCGTCTTCCAAAAGTTTTGTGCAGAGGGCTGTAATCGCCGCGGCACTGGCCAAGGGCAAGTCGTATCTTCACCGTTACACCTCCTGCGAGGATTCCGAGGCTGCGATTGCGGTTGCCAGGTCTCTTGGTGCAAAGGTGGACATAGTCCCTGCCGGAGATTTTTTCGACCTTGAGATAGAGGGGATAGGGGCATCCGAAGGTTGTCTGTCATCGTTGAAAGAACTGAATGTAGGTGAGTCCGGGCTGCTCGCAAGGCTTATGATTCCGCTTGCTGCCGAACTTTCTGAAAATCCGGTCACCATAAACGGCGAGAAGACCCTCAGAACCCGAAAACTTCCTGGTGTCGGGGTTATTATGTCGGAGTTCGGGGTGGAGACTTCTTCAGACGGAGAGTCTTTACCTGTCGAGGTTTCAGGACATCTCAATGCGTCCAATGCCGAGATTTCCGGCGAAAGCGGTTCCCAGTTGGTGTCTGGCCTGTTGATGGCTATGCCGTTGGCCCAGAGGAATATGTCTATGCTTGTGGAAAATCCGAAGAGCATACCTTATACATTCATGACGGCAGACGTGCTTTCCAAGTTCGGAGTGAAAATCTCCAACGAAATGTTGGGCGACAGGGATTTTCTCGCATCAGACGGTGACTGGTCGCTCTGTACCGAGATGATTTTCAAAGTCAGAGCCGGTCAGAAATATCAGTCCGCCGATTTCGAACTGGAAGGGGACTGGAGTGCGGCTGTGCCGTTCCTCATTGCCGGCGCCATATTCGGCAGTGCGTCAGTGGACGGGCTAAACACGGAATCCGTGCAGGCGGATCTTGCGATTATGGATGTGCTTATGGCAGCAGGGGCAAGCATAACCCAGCTTGACGGGAGAT
>CABQAB010000299.1 GCA_902461985.1 uncultured Bacteroidales bacterium
GGGGGCTTGAGCCTTTCAATGAAAGTGAAAGGGATGCGGAAGGTCTGGTCAAGGAAAAGGCTGTGTTTTCTCAGTTCGTTCGAGGCATTGTGCAGGTTCACGGCAAGTTCGCGGGCGTCTAAGGTGGTGTCGCGTATCATGCTCACGTCAGTCACTCCTCCGTTCTCGCTTTTGGTGATTTTGTTGTACACATAGCCGGTGTGCATCATATATTTTTTGCCCAGATAGTTCAGTCCTACGACCGCGTTTCCGTTTTTCACGTCCTCGCGCTGGAGAATGCCGTTGCCTCCGTATTTGTAGTATCCGAGAGTCAGGTTGAGGCTCGGCAGTATGTTCTGGGACGTCCATACACGCACATTGGTCTCCTCTTTTTCATCTTTGGCGAAGAGTGTGCCCCAGTATGCGAGTTCGGTGTACGGTGTCTTAGTGTTGTACATGGGCATCGTCGCCGCCGAATAGCTGTAATCCCTGTAAGGAGTGTAGAATATGGCGTTGTCTTCCTCCTCCCGCTTGAAAAAGTCGTATTTCTGGGTCGCCGAACCGTCCACGCCCTGCCATACTATGTTCACGTCCTCCCTGAACTGGGGCATTTCGTGATACCACCAGTTGAATGAAGTGTCCTGGGTGTAGAATTTCAGCTGCTGGAAGTCCTGGTCCACGGTCCAGTTCACGATTCTTTTGTATTGCAGCGAATCAGGGAATGCGAAAGTTTCGAGAATGCGCGGTGTGTTTTCCCTTACGCTGTCCCTGTATGCCTTTATGCTGTCTTTGCGGTTGAGTATGCTGTCCTGACGGGCGAGCAGGGCGGGCAGTTTTTGCTCGTAATCATATTTCTTCCTTTCCCTCCTGCTCAGTCCGGCATACCAGGCGTCAAAGATGGCCTTGGCGGTTTCAGTCGAGTCCTTGATGAAAAGGGAGTCGAGTCTGTGAAGTTCGAGACTGTCTCCGGCCGCGAGAAGTGAATCCCTCGTGACCTTCATGGTGTTGGTGTCTCTCAGGGCTATATAATACTTCGCCTTGAAAGGGTCCTTGAATTCGAGGGAGTCGGGAATCCTTATCGTGTCCGCCGGGTTTATATATACCGAATCAGTTGAAGCCAGAATAGAATCGGCGATCCCGTAATATGATGAATCAGGGATGAGGGCTATATGAGCAGAGTCGGTATAAACCGACGACGTCATGGTGTCCAGTCCGGTACTGTCTGCGACGGTTTTCAGCGTGTCGGCCGGAACATGCCTCGTCAAAAGGTCCGAGTTTATTGCACGCCCCATGTCGATTCCAAACGACTGGAACCCTGCCAACGCTACCATAACCAGCGGCAGCCATATTTTCCCGACTTGCTTCTTCAATATATTCCCGATTTAGTGAGCGTGTTTTGTGAATATAGCCTATACCAGTATGATACCTTCCTCTTTCATTTCATCCAGGGCCTTTTTATGGCCTTCAGCGTCCACATATCCTATCGCGTCCGTCACGAGCCTCACCTCAAATCCCGCCTTGAGCAAATCTTCGCAGGTGTTCCTTACGCAGTACTCGGTGGCGATTCCGCAGACATGGACTGTTTTCACGTCGAGCATTTCAAGCACCTCTCCCAAGGACTGTCCGGCATTGTTCCTGCCCTCGAATCCGGAATACTGCTCGCAGGTCTTGTCGCATCCTTTGTCGAAAGTGAGTTCCTCGCGTACATAAGGCTTGAGACTGTCGTGGATTTCCCCGCCTCTTTCTCCGGCAACGCAATGCACCGGCCAGATTCCGCCGAACTCCTTGAAAGAGCAGTGGTCAGCAGGATGGTGGTCACGGATGAAAAGCACCGGGTACGTGTCCAGGATTTCCGTGTCCCCGTTGCCCTCCTGTCCATCCGTCTTTGAGTTTATGAGTTTCAGGGCGGCTTCTATTGCAGTGTCCGTGCCCTGACAGGCGAGTGAACCGTCTATGAAATCGTAGAGCATATCCACTACGACAATCGCGCTGTTGTTTTCCATATTCTTATTGTTTGTCGAACTCTTCTATTTCCCTCACAAGGCGGTTGATGATTTCGGCTTTCTTCGCTGCAAGGTCATCGGAAATGTCTACCTTGTAGTAGTGCGGGTTGATGAGCCTGCGCTCGGACGGGCTGAAATGTGCGAGCGTGTCCTTGTAATACTGTTTTTTCTGCTCAAGACTGCGGTGCGGGGCCACTCTTTCCCCGTTTATGATTCCCGGAATCTGAAGCGGAATCGCGGTGTAGCTTCCTGCAGCGAAAGTCTTGTATTTGTAGCGGTCGTATTCATCATAGACGGTGAATTCCTCGCCGGCCTCAATCTTGCGGCTCAGGCTGTCGCCGCGCAGACAAGTCACGTCCACCTTGAACACATCTTCCTTTTCGACATCGTGCCTGAGTATGCGCCATGTTATCTGGAAACCGGGGTTGATGAGTTTCACCTTGTCCTCCGAGCGTTTCAGCACCGGAGTCCCGTCAATCTGCACGAGCTTGTAGACATTGCCGAAGCAGGGGTTCGCCTTGCTGGTGGCGATAGCGTCGCCCACTCCGTAGCTGTCTATTGCGGCTCCCTGTCTTTCAAGGTCGCTGATGAGGTATTCGTCAAGCGAGTTCGTAGCGAAAATGCGGCAGTTCTTCAGGCCGTTTTCGTCGAGGATTTTACGACATTCCACGGAGAGATATGCGAGGTCGCCGCTGTCCAGGCGCACTCCGTAGCCGTACGGATAGCTGTCATCGATTCCGTTCGCCCTGAATGCCTTGATTGCGTTCCTGATGCCGCAGTGAAGTGTGTCGTAGGTGTCAATCAGCAGAATCAGGTTCTCTCCCTGATGGGTCTTGATATAGGTGTCGAAGGCGTCGAACTCTCCGTGGACGGAGCATCCGAAAGTGGTGACGTAGCTGTGTGCCATG
>CABQAB010000300.1 GCA_902461985.1 uncultured Bacteroidales bacterium
GTTGTGCGGCTCGAACAGTACCAGCTTTACTTCCAATGTCAGATGGGACAAGTATGTTAATTTCGAGGTGAATAACGATATTCCGATACTGAAGGATGACGGGACGCATAAGGACCTCAGGTACAGCTGTCTGTCCCGAAACCGTGACAATAACGGCAACGGCATCATAGACAGGGAGGAGGTCCGCTGGTACATCGCTTCCATCCAGCAGCTGATAGGTATCTATGTCGGAGACCCGGTGCTGAGCAAGTCTGTGCGTCTCTACAACCGCTCGGCTGCGGATATGGCTGCGCTACCGGAAGAAACAGAAAGATGGATGCAGCATGTTGTTTCATCAACCCAATATGACAGTAGTTATCCCACACTTCTTTGGGCTGAGGAGGGCGTTTCTACAGGTACAGCTGCTCCTGGCTCTCAGGAGGGCGCGAAAGCCGACAATTTACGCTGCGTGCGCAATCTCGGCTATCTTGGAAATGTCCCTGACGAGTCTTATCCTCTTGATGAGATTCCACAGAATTTCGGCAGTTACGTTGACGCTAAGGATTCTGATACTGGCAATGATTATTTTGATGCGGAGTTCCTTAACAAGGCCTGCTTCAGGTATGAGACTTCAAGGGAGCTGGAATACCACCACAATAACAGCATAGAGAACCGGCTTGTAAGAAGATTTGAACTTGCCGATGAATCCATTTCTGTTTCAGCTCCGAAAGAAATGACATTTAAAGTGTTGAATGACGCAGTAACTGATGATATGCAAAATACCGGTGAAAATTCTTATTGTCCTGATGGCTACAGGCTTCCGAATCAGAGGGAACTTGTCGTACTCAGATATTTCACCACATTGTCTCTGCCTGTCATGATGACGCGTACTTACTGGATTTTCGGTAGTACCAGTGAGGCCCAAAAGGCAGGTTATTACAAGGGACCGTTCTATGATAGCAAAAACAATGAAGTCTATAAGTACGGTTTCAGTTGCAAGGGCAATTTGAGTGTCACCGACAGCTATAGTATCTCCTCCGGAGGACTTATCCGCTGCGTCCGCGACGTCCATGTGGACTAAAAGCTGGCCTGTAAGTAAAAATGCACTGGTTTCGTCAATGATTTTCTGAGGATAGGGGAAGTGTCGGTGTCTCATGGTGCTGAAACCTGATACGCAACCCGAAGGACAAAAAAGACAGCCTGTAAATCATTGGATATGTAACAAAAAGGCTACCTTTGCAAAAACGAAAAATGATATGGCCGAAAATAATAACCTCCAAATGCCTATAGAAAAAGCTACAGATAACGATATCCTGCCGGTACAACGGCATATCGAATCTCTCATTTATAATATCCGGGACCGACAGGTCATGCTGGATAAGGATTTGGCTGTATTATACGGTGTTGAGACACGTGTGTTAAATCAGGCTGTAAAAAGGAATATGGAGCGTTTCCCCGAACATTTTATGTTCAGACTAACTAAGGAGGAGTGTTCAAGATCACAATTTGTGACCTTGAACGGTAAACGTGGAGAAAACATCAAATATCTTCCATACGCCTTTACCGATAACGGGATAGCGATGTTGTCTGCCGTATTGAAAAGCAAAACAGCCGTATCGGTGAGCATACGGATAATGGAGGCTTTCACTGCCCTGCGCCGTCTCCTCGCCACCAATGCTGGAATATTCCAAAGGCTTAACACCATCGAATATAATCAGCTCGCACTTCAGCAACATCAGGACGAGGCAGACAGACGGATAGACGAGGTTTTGCAACGGCTTGAAGAAAAGGATTCTGTCCCCATGCAGGGAATATTCTATGACGGTCAGATATTTGATGCGCACACTTTCGTATGCGACCTCATCCGTCAGGCTAAGCAACGTATTATCCTTATCGACAATTACGTGGATGACACGGTACTTAAACGGCTTGACAAACGGAACCCGAATGTGGAAGCCACCATATACACCAAAAAGATTTCCGCAGCCTTACAAATCGACATAGACAGACATAACGCCCAATATGAGCCTGTTGAGGTCAGAGTTGCCACCAATGCACACGACCGCTTCATGATAATAGATGATAAGTTGTTTCATATCGGAGCATCCATCAAGGATTTAGGAAAGAAAGTATTTGCGTTTAGTTTGATGACGGAGGCACCAGATGAGTTCCTTTTGCGAATATCCCGTTAGTTTTATTCGGAGGGCATATATCATTGCCGCCATTTTGTAATGTCTCGCCTGTTTTAAATGGAAGAGCCGTGGCAAAAACGGAAACTTTTTGGGAAAAAGATTTGCGGAGTCGGAATTTATTTCTACCTTTGCAGTCCCAAACGAAAAAGCAACCTCTCGGGGTCTTGGGTAATTCCCTGACGTTGCCACAATTTATTAAAGTTATGGATTTTATTAAGATAGTAAATGATGCTTTCGCCAACACTCAGGTGGCATCATACCCTAAGTTTAAAGCCGGTGACACGATCACTGTCACTTACCGTATCAAGGAGGGTGACAAGGAAAGGCTTCAGAAGTTCAGAGGAGTGGTTATCCAGATCAAGGGTGGCTCTCCTGCAACAAAGACATTTACGGTTCGCAAGGTTTCCAATGGCATCGGAGTGGAGAGGATTTTCCCTTACAACTCACCGTTTATTGATTCTATCGAACTCAACAAAGTAGGTAAAGTCCGTCGCGCACGTATCTTCTACCTCCGCGAACTTTCAGGTAAGAAAGCCCGCATCAAGGAGAAGAAGGTCGCTTCTTTCAAGAACGAGGACTGACAATCCCGGCCCGCTAGCTCAACTGAATAGAGCATTTGACTACGGATCAAAAGGTTACAGGTTTGAATCCTGTGCGGGTCACATCGATACAAGCCCTGCAGCATCGCTGCAGGGTTTTGTTGTCCATGAAGGGTT
>CABQAB010000301.1 GCA_902461985.1 uncultured Bacteroidales bacterium
CGGATCTACTTTTGTCCATGCCGTCGCCCGGATGGCGGAATCGGTAGACGCGTTGGTCTCAAACACCAATGTCCGAAAGGATGTGCCGGTTCGACCCCGGCTCCGGGTACAAAAAACCTCAAATGATTGTCTGTGAATCATTTGAGGTTTTTTGTGTCGTGTCAACCGCAGGACCGTGTCGGGACGGGCGGGGTCAGAAGGTGAACTCCCGGTACTGGATGTCAGTGGTGATTCCCCTGTCGGAAGCGGAATTGCGGTAGCCTGCGGCATAGACCACATAAGTTCCGGGATTCTCCACGAGATAAGTAAAGTCCACGTCACGCGTGCCGTAATAGAGAATGGTTTCGAACATATTGTACTGCTTCGCGATGTCAATATACTCCCTTGCGGCGTCCTTCTTGTCGGTAAACTCATTCCATGCCTCCTTTGAAGCGATGCCGCAGACATACGAATACGCGGAAGTGGACGGGGTCACAGTAATCGTCGCACCGGATTTCTTCTCGAATTCAAACGTCATCGGCACCTGGCTCGCACGCTTGGTCCTCACCTTTACGGACTCAATTTTTCCGTTGCTGACAGGCTTCAGATTCTCATCAAAATCCAGACAGAACGCAAACACCCGGTAATCGGTGTCGTCCCTCAGATCCAAGGAGACATTCTCCGATTCGGCGGTATTGAAATACCCGCGGTAAAGGAAAACCTGTGGTTCAACTTCGTAAGAGGAAGAATATTCCAATATACTTGAAGTATAAGCCGAAATGAGTTCAGATTCACTGAAGGACGAATAAGTGGCCTCCGTCAACAGATTGGTATAGTAGTACATTGTCGGATTCACGGGATTCACCTCCAGATCTAAAGACGAAGAAGTGACGTTGGTAACGTCAATGGTGAAACTGTTGTGAATCGGAGACGAATCCGAAACCTTGCTCTGGGAAATGTGGATCGTCAGGTCTTTCACGCCGTCCCCCGACAACACGGCTCCTCCCAACCTGTCCGAACCGGTATCATTGGCGGATATGCCGAGAACTATCTTCCCCGCATCAACGCCTTTGACCTCTATCCATGAATCTGCCGCGGACACTTGAGCCACAAGTCCAGCGGCGGGCCCCTTTACTGAATAGGATACCTCTATGTCACCTTCAGACGGACCTACGCTCAAAAGAGTGTTCTCAACCTCAAAATACGACGGCTCCACGGCAATCTTCCCGCTGTCATCGCATGAAAAGACGACAGCAGGAAGAACAGCCAGCAAAATGTGTCTGAATGATATTTTCATGTCACTCGCTGATGAAAGTTACTTCGATTTCATTGAAAGTCACTGTCGACCACGACGTGCAGTCGATGTTCAACCAGGTATAATCCTCGTCCTCGTTCTTGATGGTGCTCACATAAGGAGCAGAGCCCTCAACACTGACATTCTTGATGATGTCGTATTTCGAACCGTCCTTTGACATCTTGCAGGCCGAGTCATAATTGCCGGTGCCCATCTTGCTGCCTGCAGTCACGACTACCTTTTCGATAAAGCCTATAGCATTCTTAGACTTGAGCGTTTTCTTGAGCTTGAATGACTCGTCCGAAACAGGATTGACAGTCGCCTGCTCGGCATCAAAGACAACGGAGATTGTCCGGCCTGAACCGTCAGTAGCAGTCGCCGTAACTTCAATTCCCGACACTGCGGCCGTAGTAGCCGAAGGATTGGCTTCCGCTGCTGCGGTCAGATACGGGTTGATGACAGCAGGAGTGATATTGAGCTTGTACTCAACTGCATTTGCGGATTTCTGCGAAACCTCGATTTCACATTCCGCGCCGTCAGCGGAGAGTTTGATTACAGCCGTACGCTTGACGTCAGTATTCTCAGTTACGGAATAACTTATGACTCCGTTATCCCAGCTTGCAGTGAGCCATCCGGCATCCGTTTCAACCACAGGGGTCTCTTTAGTCATATAGAGAGGACAGTTCAACGTACCCTCAGCAGCGGTCTTGTCCAGTTTGAGTTTTATCGTTTCGGGCACGAACTCAGCCACAGGGTTGAGCACAATACCGCCGAGAACAGGTCTGATATTCTGTGCGCTCAGATTGTCTATAAGCAGAACGAAGTCGCCCTCTGCAGCATCAATGTCATCAATGTAGTAGTATTTGCCGTCAGCTGTCTGGACTGCATCTGTCGCAACATTTATTGTTGTCCCCACATAAGTGGTGTCAGTTCCTTTGGCAAAGCCGACATGGGCGTCACATGACGAATTCGCGTTGTATATGCCGAGATTGATTTTGATACCGCGGACACCGTGGAAGGCGGACCTTGAGTAGAAAAGGACCTTGCCTCCTGTAATGGTGTTGTATGCAAGCCCCTGGACATAACCGTTGCTGGCACTGAAGCTTGTAGGGTAGTTGGAATTTGTCTGTCCCGGATAATCCACGCTGAATTTCATCTTCTTCCCATCCGGTCCCCATTCCACAACCTTTCTCGAGCTTGACAGCAAATCGGAATAAGAGAATTTGGTCTGGGCCCAATTCTCGCGTTCAGTGAGATTCACGTCGTGTGAAGAAGCGACATCGCTTGACTTGAAATGGACTGTAGGAGCGGCAATCTCACCTCTTTTGATTACGAGTCCTGACCTTTCAAAAATAAGGTCTGCCCTGTCTGTGGCAACGGTGATCCTTACATCGAACTCGCCGGTATTGGCCTCGAACCATACAACGAGATCCTTGACCGCAACAGGAGCGGCAGGAGTAACGGTGATAGCATCAGAAGTAGAATATGCAGGTTGAACCTCAATTCCCGCTATCTCCTTCGAAATGTCTACCTTGTAGCTTCCAGCCAGCTTCTTGTTGTCGCCGACAGCCTTAATCACAACAGAATTGGCAACACAATCCTGATACTCGG
>CABQAB010000302.1 GCA_902461985.1 uncultured Bacteroidales bacterium
ACATTACCGGCATACGCTATTGCTACAACGGCTATTATATTTTCTACAGCTGTTTCAAGATGTCGGTGTTCTGCTTTCTCATTTCGTCCATTGCGGCGTTCAACGGCTATCACGCCGACGGCGGTTCTCTCGGAGTGGGACGCTCCAGCACCCGCTGCATTGTAGTATCGAGCATTCTGATTCTTATGTTCGACCTTATCCTGACCCAACTGATGCTGTATTGATATGATCAAGGTAGAAAATCTTTGCAAATCCTTCGACGGCCGGCAGGTGCTCCACGATGTGAACGTGGAATACAACGCAGGTCAGTGCAATATGATAATAGGCGCGAGCGGCTCCGGCAAGACCGTGCTGCTGAAGAGCCTTATAGGTCTGCTGACTCCTGATTCCGGAGAAATATACTACGACAATGTGCCGTTCTCGTCCATGGACTACAAGACGAAGAAACAGCTCCGGCAGCGGATAGGAATACTTTTCCAGGGCAGCGCACTTTTCGACTTCGAGACCGTTTTAGGCAACGTGATGTTCCCCATGCGCTTTTTCACGGACTGGAGCGAAAGCAAGATGAAGGAAAGGGCAAGATTCTGCTTAGAAAGGGTGAACGTGAAAGATTCGGACAGCAAATACCCGAACGAACTTAGCGGAGGCATGCAGAAAAGGGTCGGAATCGCCCGTGCGATAGCCCTCAACCCGTCTTTTCTATTCTGCGACGAACCTAATTCAGGTCTGGACCCATACACCTCGATTCTTATCGACCGCCTCATCAGCGACATCACCAAAGAATTCAACATAACCACAGTCGTGAACACCCACGACATGAACTCCATACTGGAAATCGGTGACAAAATCGCATTCCTCCACTCCGGCAGCCTACTCTGGCAGGGCGACCGCCACAGCATACTGAAAACAAGCTGCGAGCCCCTGAAGAATTTCATCTGCGCCAACCGTCTCGCCCGCAATATCATCGAGGGCAGTCAGGACGGGGAAAAATGACGGCTGAATGACGACGGAAAGGAAGGAGAAAATGACGGCTGAAAAGACGGCCGGAATGGATGCTGAAAGGACGGCGGCCAAGTAAGCCTTGAAAAATCACTAAAGCCTGAAACGGAGTCCGGCTTCGACACCGAAGGTGAGAGGCTGGACTGTGCGTATGCTGCGGGGCTGTGAATTGTTGAAATAGTAGCGGAGACTCGGGTCGATGTAGATGCCGAGGAAATGGACCGGATAGTATTCGATGCCCAGTCCGACTTTCACCGAAGTCTGGACTCCGCCGATTTTCTCGTTGAGAACGACTGTCTTGCCTTCGTAAAGTCCACTGTAGTGGTTGCAGAGTCCCTTTTCCACGCAGGTTCCTATGGAAGCATAACTGTTCCAGTGTTCGTTGCCGTAGATGTTGAAATATATGTCAAGCGGAACGCCGATGTAGTGCTGGCTGTTCTTGAACTGGGTCTCGAAGCTCCTGAAAATCATACCTGACCCGTCCACTTCAAAATAGCTGCCGGTTATGCGTTTGGAGAGCAGGGTGTAGTTTACGCCTACGCCGAGATCCAGCCATTTGAGGATTCTGAATTTGATTCCGATGCCGAAACTCATGGGAAGGAAGTAAGCGTCCGGATTGTTTTGTTCGCGTATAGAGGTTACCGTAGGTCTTCTGTGACTGCCGGCGGACATCATCCTGACGTCATGGGTCTCTTTGCCTGAACCTATGAAACTGTTGCCCCCGACTGTGAGCTCGATGCGGCCAGGTCTGCGGGAATGTGCACCGGATGTGTGTCCAGGCTCTGTTTCGGGCCATATATCGGCAAGTTCCGCACTGGCTGTGGCCGCATGAATGTCAGCCGCAGCATTTTCAACGAGCTCCACGTCAGCATCTTTCGCGCTGTGCCCTGCCGAGGTTTCAGCCGAAGTTTCAACGGCATCATCCGATCCGTTTTCCGCTGCATTGTTTGTCGCGTTGTCCGCCGCGTTTTCAGTTATGTTTTCGGCTGCAATTTCGGTTGCGTTTTCCGCTGCGTATGCATATAGTGTCCTGCCTGAATCGTCCGGAACGACATCGACGGGTTCATCGGACAAAGACCCGGAAACACTGTCCGAGGCAACAGCATCTGCCGTTTCCGGAGACTGATGGACAAAACCCGAAGGCATGGAGTCCGCATCTGTCCCGGCGGCAGAGGTGTCTTCAAGTGATACAGATGTCAGAACACCCTGCGACAAGGAGATGGTGTCCTGAACTGCCGTCACGATGCCGGACAGTGGTTCTGCAACACCTGACTGCGGTTCATCATTGCCAGAATGCGAATGCAGATCAACCGTGCCGTCAGATGCCGCAACGATATTGTCGGCAAGCAGTCCCTCCTGCTGCGGCTCATTTGCGGAAGGGCGCACGAGCAGCACGACTGCCGCGACGGCAGCAGCCGCGGAGACAATTCCGGCCGCGCGGAAGAGCCGGACATGTCCGGCCGGAGTCTTCTTTGTCCCCAAAGAAGACTCGATGCCCGCCCAGACCCTGTCTGGCGGCATCTCTTCCGCGCCATCAAGAATGGCCCTGATTGACTCGTCGAAAATATGTTCCCTATCTTCCGCCATATAATTTTTCAATTCTGTTCTGCAGCCAGATGCGTCCCCGGCTCAACTGCGTCCGGGAAGTGCTCTCCGAAATCTCCAGCGCCTCCGAAATCTCCTTGTGCGAAAAGCCCTCAATCACAGACAGGTTGAACACCGTTCTGAAACCCGCAGGCATGGTGGCAATGAGAGCCATCAGCTCCTTGTAACCTATATGCTCGATTGCCGTCTCGCTTTCCGCAGAAAATCTCCCCGCCAAGGTGATATCCTCCGAATCCCTGAGAACATCGTGTTTCCTGAGGTACATCAGCGAGGCATTG
>CABQAB010000303.1 GCA_902461985.1 uncultured Bacteroidales bacterium
CCTCTCCGCCTTTGCCAGCTGCCGGCTGCTGAGTTCAAGTTCCCGCACCATCTTGTTGTACGCCTCGACCAACGAAGACACCTCATCCCTGTCCTGATACTCGATTTCCTCAAAATTATGGATATCTATCGAGTCCATGGTTCTGCCGAGCCTGAGCAGTTTACGGAACATATTCTCCGTAAAAGCTGAACTCACCCACACCGACATGAGCGAAAGCAGCATGAAAAGGCAGACAATAAGGAAGGTGTGCATGATTGCATCCCTGCTGTAACCGTGATCAGTACGGGAATACGGGCAGTTCACAATGGCTATCATCACCCCGTCGGCATTGAGGACAGGGGCATAAAGGGCGTAATAATCCGTCCTGGCCAGTTCCTCCTGATTGATGAAATACCTCTGGTTGAGTACCTTTATGTTATAGTAGGCATCCTGGTTCAGACGGCTTCCGAAAATCATGTTCTCGAACAGGACCGGAGCCGTGCTGGAAAAGACCTTTCCGGCAGGGGTGTATAACGTTATGTCGGTCTCGACAAGCCTGGCGGTCTCGGAGACTGTCTCGAAAAACTCCGGAGACCTCAGGTCCTCAAACGAACGTGAGTTCCGGCATTTGTCTTCGAGCAGATTCTGCACCATATTGATTTTGCTGGACATCAGCCTTGTCATATTCCTTTCAGTCCTGCCCTGAACGAAAGATATACTCACTATCGCCATGGCGGCAAGAGCAATCAGCAGAGACACCAATATAAGCAGATTTATTTTGGTTCTCAGGTAGTTACGGTCATTTCTCCGCAATCTGAAACGCCGCCGCGCCACAAACATTATGCAGAATGAAAGGAGAAAGAGTAAAGAAAAGGAAGTCAGGAGCGAAGTAAACTTCCTCGTAGGTCTGGAAATTACGATAATTTCCCTTTCTCCGATTTTCGTGCAGAAATGGTCATAGTTCCTCAAGCGGAAAAAACAATGTGCCTGGTCATGGAACTGAAGCTGTTCGATATGGGAGACCAAAGTAGGATAAGGATAGTCTCCACGGAAGTTCCTGATGTTACCGTCTATGTATTTGGCATAGGAGTAATAGGCGGGAATGCCCGTAGAAGCGAGCCCTGCTGTCCGAGGCAATATGCTCTTGTAGCCGTAAAGGTCTGATTCCCTGTTGTTCGCCACCCTGAGAAGGACTCTCACGAGAGAGCCGTCGTTGTCAGGATAGAAGAACAGTCCATAGTACCCTCCCCTGCTGTCAGGACTTTCATTGTAGAAGAAATTTGAATTGTCGGCAATTCTTGTTGACACGTCCAGCACATCCCTGACCAGCCTGTCTGCCGCCATATCCCCGGATTTAGCCACAATGACCGAAGTTTCGTGATTCTGGGACAGGCGGAACAGATACGTTTCGGTAATCCTATTTCTTATGGACCTGTCTCCGTTATCCGTCCGGGACAATGCAGAAACAATCGGATCGGAAGCGATGGCATCCTCCGCCCCGAGCAGCTGGATTTCCAGAGCAAGATCCCTTTCTATCGAAAGTCTGTCAGCCCATGACCACACTTTGATTTCTTCTTTCTGGTGACCGTATAATATATTGGCCGTACACAGATAACCGGCTGACACAAGGGCGAAAAGCAAAGGCCATAGGTTGGAGCGCAGATTCAGTTTCCTGCCGGTGAATTCTATGAATACGATCTTCAGGCTGAACAGCTGGAACAGGGTCATCATTATCAGCATCATATAGGAAGCCAGGACAATGAGCGAATACAGGGTATTCCCGCTGAAGAAGTTGAAAAGGATAGAAGAGTTGAGCACCAACGACTTATAAGTCAAGTTGATATATACACAGGAAGCCGCGATGAGAGCCAGCACTCCGATTCCGTACAGGGCGATTCTCCGTCTTCTTTTCCTGCGGTTCTCTATATGCAGAAGTCTCATGCTCCTGAAACGGGCATGATAGACCATCACTAAAACAGCCGTCAGCAAGGTATTCAGAAGCAGAAGCACCCCGAGGGAAGACAAGACCGGACCGTCTGCATAGACCAAAGGCGAGAACATGGAATTTCCCATCGTCTGCTTTACAGGAACCACGGAAGTCCTCGCGATTTTGAACACAGGCCTGCCCTCGACTGTCACTGCCGCCCCGTTGTCTTCACTCAAGGGCACTATGTCGTAGTGCGGAGCCAGACGCAGACGGAGATTAATGCCGTTCTTTCCGCGCAGCTTCTTTTCTATTATGCTGTTCTTTATCTCTACTCCCGAAACCACTGTCACTCCGCCCTTGCCCTTGACAGAACGCACCAGATACCATTTCGGCCCCATATTCATATAGGTCAGGTTTTCGTCCGCACGCGCCAGAGGAGGGAAAAGCAGGCTCGGAGAATTGCTTATGCGGGCAAAGACAGGCTTTGAAGATATGTCATCATTGATTTCTGTGAACTGGTTGCACCATGACTGAAGAGTGTCGTTGACATATTTGTAGATTACTATGTCGTCCGGCAGTCTGTCGAAATGGACAAAGTCAGAGGTGGGGGCTTCCAATACGTCCGCGACATAGGAATCCATCTGGCGGACCCGTCTCGCGACTCTCGAGGACACACTCAACGCAGCGGTATCGGCCCCGTAGGGGACTATTTCTATTGCCGAAATGATTCCTGCAATAACCACGAGCCCCAACGTGAAAATCACGCCGAACGCCTTGTCACTGAGAAATCTCTTTTTCATAACCGTATCCTTATGCAGTCTTGCAAAGTTAAGCAATCTTCAAAAATCTTATCCAAATTGATGTACTTTATTTTCTTCACATTACCAAGAAAGAGGCTGACTAAAAAGTCTGTCATATCGAGCATAGCCAAGAGACCAAGACAAACAGT
>CABQAB010000304.1 GCA_902461985.1 uncultured Bacteroidales bacterium
AGAACAATGCATCAGTTAGATGGAAAATTTGTTGTTCTCGGGGTCGCATCGCCATGGAACACACGCAAGGGCTTGGACGATTTCTGTAAATTACGTTCATTTCTGTCAAATGATTATGCCATAATCTTGGTCGGCGTCAGCCAGACTCAGATTAGAAGGCTTCCAGAAGGAGTAATTGGAATTTCAAGGACTGAGAGTCAGAGAGAACTGGCCGAATATTACTCAATGGCTGATGTGTTCGTAAATATGACATATCTTGATAATTTCCCTACAGTCAATCTTGAAGCCCTTGCCTGCGGAACGCCTGTAATTACATACCGCACAGGGGGGGCTCCCGAAGCCGTGGATGAAGAAACGGGGATCATTGTCGAACAAGGAGACATGGATGGCATTGTCAGCGCGATAGAGCGGTTCAGAGCACATCCTTTGTCATCAGAAGCATGCAGAAAACGTGCGGAGGAGCATTTTGACAAGGACAAGTGTTTTGAGGAATATATTAAATTGTACGATTCTTTGATTTAGTATTTAATTAGTGTCCGGTAAAAATATGTCAAGCAGTTCACCTGCTATAACCAGCTTTGTTTAATTGTTAAACTTGATACTAATCGTCCGGAATTTTTATCGGACAGTAATGGTAGTATTTATTAACATGAAAATCCTTATAGTATCCCAATACTATTATCCGGAACAATTCCAGATAAATTATATTGCTCCCGAACTGGTCAAACGTGGGCACGAGGTCACTGTCCTGTGCGGAGTGCCCAACTATCCGAAAGGAGTAGTATTCCCTGGGTATGAATCGCCGGAAAACAGGGCTCGGGAGGAGACCGAATATTTCAATAATTCCGGTGTGCGGGTTATTCATGTAAGACAGATTCCGCGTGGACGCAATCCGTTCAGCCTGCTGCTGAATTATTGGAGTTTTGTGAAAAACGGCCGCAAGGCTGTTGCCGGACTTGCCGATGATTTCGACATAGTGTTGGGCTATCAGCTGTCACCGGTTACGAGTATGGTTCCGGCACTGGAATACAAACGCCTACATGGCAGGCCAGTGCTGTTCTATACGCTTGACATTTGGCCGGTCTCAGCGGAATCCATGTTGAAGAGCCGCAAAAACCCTCTGTATCCGTTTGTATCTAACATCAGCCGCAAAATTTATAAAGAAGCAGACCGTATCATAGTCACTTCTCGTCCGTTCATCGATTACTTGATGAAAGAGAATGGAGTCGAGGCGCAGCGGCTCGGCTATCTGCCTCAACATGCCGGGACGGAAATGCTTGGCATGGACCTGACAGCGGAGGCGAACGGAGTAGCTGATTTCATGTTCGCCGGTAATATGGGTGCAGGGCAGAGACTGGACGTTATAATTGAGGCGGCTGCCATCATTGGCGCAAGAAAGGATTATAAGATACATTTTGTCGGGGACGGGAGAATGAGGGAACGGCTTGAGGCAATGGTTGCGGAAAGGGGGCTTCAGGACAATGTCATTTTCTATGGAAACCAGAAGCGGGAAGATATGCCTAAGTTTTATAAAATGGCGGATGTTCTGCTCATTACTCTGCGTGGAAATAACGAAGTCGGAAACACCATGCCCGGAAAATTGCAGATGTATATGACCACGGGGAAGCCGATTCTCGGGGCCATCAACGGAGCTGCGAAAGAAGTGATTGAAGAATCGGGTTGCGGGGCGTGTGTCGCAGCAGGAGACGCACGGGGGCTCGCTGAGCTTATGCTGGAATATATTGAAACTCCGCAAAAATTCAGCGGATGCGGAGGAAAGTCGAGAGCCTATTTCAAGGAAAATTTCACATTGGACAAATTTATGGCAGGAATTGAACAGGAATTGAAAAACTGCCTGCAATAATGTCAAGAATAACTATGGAACTGAAAAAGATAGCGGACGCCCGGGCTCTGTATCAGGAGCCGGAGCGGATCTGGGTGGCAAAGGGCATGAAATTCTTTGCCATTGATTATGATGGCAGGAGGGTGTCAAGAACATACAGAGTCGGAAACCTGAAAGACAGGATCTTGAGTTGCCATCGGCTGTCAAGCCAGCTGCTGAGGATAGGGCTGCATCACCTTCTGCCGCTTAAGAACGGGAACATACTTGTCACCGCAAAACGCAGAACCTACATCCTTTCACCTGATGGAAAGGTGGCCAATGTCTTTCAAGGCTATCAGGGCAACAAGCCGGGACATCAGGGAGTGTGCGTAACACCCGACGGGACAATATTCTTTGCCGAATATCTGTTGAATCCGAAACGTGACCGCAGAATCAATTTGTGGCGTTCGACTGACAATGGAATGACTTTCCGGATTGTAAAGACATGGGAGGCCGGGGAGATCAGGCATTTACATTTCGTGAAATGGGACGAGTATGAAAAATGTCTTTGGTTAGGCACCGGCGACTATGGGGAAAACGGCGCGGAAAACAGGCTCTACCACAGTGCGGACAATGGAGAGACTTGGGACTTGATTGGACAGTACAGTCAAGACTGGCGTGCAATCGGTGTATGCTTCACTCCGGATTATCTGCTGTGGGGAACTGACGCCGGAAGTTGTCCTGATACCGTGCATTTTGTGAGAATGGACAGGAAAACTCGTCATATTGAGATTCTTGAAGACTTTGAAGGGCCCTGCCACGGATGTGCATCGTACAGGGATGGCCGCGCATTTTTCAGTACAGGTGTCGAGGGCGGCGAAAATGAAAAGGACCGGTATGCCAGACTCAAGGAGTGGAAGGGCGGACATTGCGAGACCTTGTTGAAACTGGAAAAAGACCGCTGGCCGCTTGTCGTGCAGTATGGCGTAATGCGTTTTCCTCTTGGCTCGGATCAGTGTGACAGAGT
>CABQAB010000305.1 GCA_902461985.1 uncultured Bacteroidales bacterium
TGGGTGGCATGGGATTCGAAACAGGCGTCCGTGCCCCAGTGCACTCTCCATATAACTGCGCCCATACTCTGTTTTGACACTCCGCAGGCATGGTATTGCCCTGCTTCTTCTGCAATTGTTCCGACGTTGTCTTTCAGCGGCCCGCGGGTGCGGTCTTCCACAGCTCCGATAAAGACTCTCGAAGAACCTGCTGAGCGGATTGCAGAGTGTCCGCGATGTCCCCTGATATTGATTGAATAGGCTGAAACGTTGGCGCAGATGCTGATGGAGCAGGCTTCGCTCACATCCGTAAAATCCACGTTTCTCATCCAGGAGTCTGTCAGACGGACAAAATTCACAGGCTTGTAGGCTCCGTCATATTCCCAGTTTCCATGGTGAACGAAATCCTCCTTGGCATGGCCGACGAAACTGAGGTCCTCAATCCCCACTTCCTCGTAATGGTTGAATTTGCGGATTTCCCAATGGTATTTCTCCTCTACCTCGTGCATGACAGGCTCGTAGAATGTGAGCCGGTTGCCGTCTACGGCACGCACCTGGTGGAAGTCCTGGACCTGCACGCCCTCTTCAATGATATTGGTCATGGTGGACTCGACTTCGTATGGGGAGAGTTCCTTCGCTACGAGTTCCCTGTCGTTATTCTTGAGATAGAGACAGACCCAGTCTCCGGCCGAGATTCCGAGCGGACTGCCGACCTCCACCGTGAATGAACCCTTGGCGGCGTCGGAAGTGACGGATGTCAGTTGCGCAAGACCGGAATTATGTTTGAACTGGATCATCGCCGGTGACGAATACATCACATCCTTGTCTGTCGGAAGCATAGGACTCGCCATTATGAGTCTTGTCTTGTCCGGACCGTCCCCTTTGAACACGAGATGCCCGCCTGTGATGTCTATGCACCTGCTTGCGTTGTTGCCTTTGCTGTCGACGGTGGCATTGCCCCGGTCCGGATCGAAATAGTTGTCATCGTCGCTGTGCAGCATATAGTCTCCTTCCGGGAAATATATGACCAGATTGGCGTAAGGTCTGTGGCCGTTATGTCCGTCTTCGCTCACGGTGAGATTGTTTTCCCGCAGTATTGCTGTCAGGGCCTCGCGGGCGCTCAGGCTTTCGGATTCCATCCTTGACTTCACGTTCTCGACTTTATAGCCGAGGGCGAATCCGTCCGGGGCTTCGCTTTCTCCGTGATGATAGCCTGCGTAAGAATAGTCCAAAAGCACGTTGTCCCTGTTCCTGTCCACAAAGTTCTGCCATGCAAGGGCTTTCCCGTCTGCCGGCGTCACCGGTTTTTCCGGCTCCGGAGTCTTGCCTGCGGGCGTCTCTTTCTCCGTGCAGGAGACAATCGCGGCACAAAGCAGGAGTGTGGACAGATATGCGTGCCTTTTCATTGCGGAAAATGTGTTATGCCTTGTCCCTGTTCATCAGGAAAGTTTTCATGAACTCGTTGAGGTCGCCGTCGAGGACTCCCTGGGTGTCGGAAGTTTCATAGCCTGTGCGCAGGTCCTTGACCATCTTGTAAGGATGCAGCACATAACTCCTGATTTGAGAGCCCCATTCTATTTTCTTTTTCTGTCCTTCGAGTTCAGCCTGTTTTTCCTGTCTTTTCTTCAGTTCGAGGTCATAGAGACGGGATTTCAAAATGCGGAGGGCATTCTGCCTGTTGTCCAACTGTGAGCGTGTCTCAGTGTTTTCTACCACTATGCCCGTGGGAATATGCCTTACTCGCACGCCCGTCTCCACCTTGTTCACGTTCTGTCCGCCGGCACCGCTTGAACGGTAGGTGTCCCATTCCAGGTCAGCCGGACTGATTTCTATTTCAATGCTGTCATCCACAAGGGGATAGACGAAAACTGAGGAGAAAGTTGTCTGTCTCTTGCCCTGGGCATTGAAGGGGGATATCCTCACAAGCCTGTGCACTCCGCTCTCCGCTTTCAGATAGCCGAAGGCATAGTCCCCCTCAACCTGGATTGTGGCTGACTTGATGCCCGCATCCTCGCCTTCGAGCAGATCCGTCACAGTGGTCTTGTACCCGTTCCTTTCCGCCCAGCGCATATACATTCTCATAAGCATTGCACTCCAGTCATTGGCTTCCGTGCCTCCCGCTCCTGAATTGATGGTGAGCACCGCCCCTAAGGCATCGCCTTCCTCCCCGAGCATATTCCTCAGTTCCAGTTCCTCTATGGCCGACAAAGCCGAAGCGTAAGCCCCGGCAAGTTCCGTTTCCTCTTCCGTCTCTTTTATGGCATCCTTCTCGTCAGCCGCACGGGTCCCGGCAACCGATTCCTTCGCGAATTCGTACAGCACTTCAATGTCGTCCACTGCGGTATTGGCCTTGTCATATCCGTCCACCCAGAATTTCAGGCCTGCCGTCTCTTTCAGGTAGGCTTCCGCGTTTTTAGGGTCGTTCCAGAAGTCCGGTGCTGCTGCCTTTTCCTGCCTCGCTGCCACTTCCTCTCTCTTGCGCTCCACTGCGACACATTCTCCAAGCACATTGATGCGCTCTCTCAATTCCTTTATCTGTTCAATCGAAATCATCTACTTGTGGGTTATAAAGTTTTCCGGATGCCTGCCGGTAAGGTGCATCGATTCGTAAATCTGCTGTATTTTTTCCGTGTCGGCCATGGCATCACCGCTCAATTCGAATTTCTGTCCGCGTCCGACCCGCTTCGTGCCCCAGTCGAAATAGCCGAGGTAGACCGGGCAGCCGACTGCGGTGGCTATTTTGTGGTAGCCTGTCTTCCATCTGGCGGTTTTCTTGCGTGTGCCCTCCGGGGCAAGAGCGAGATGCATTGTCTTGGCCTTGTTCATTTCATGGACTATGCTCAGTATCACCTGTGCTCCG
>CABQAB010000306.1 GCA_902461985.1 uncultured Bacteroidales bacterium
CCCCTATCATCTTCCATCCCTGAAGTATCTTGAAGAATGTTATCAGAAGTATAAGGCTCTCTGCGAACCCTCCGACGACAGGCAGCCAGCCGATGAACACCGATGCCAAAATCCACTGTGTGCATTTGCGCAGAAGCAGTGCGCCCTGTTTGGCCTGAGCGGAATATGCCTGACTATATGAGATGGCCTTATATGCTTTCAGCTGTTTGGAATAGGCCACCATCAGCAGGATAAAAGATACTAATTTTCCTACCAGCGGGATAAGGCTTGCAAGTGATGCTATCAGCATCAGAATGTAGGATGACCTGATGCTGTCGATGCTATCACGGTCGCTGTCATTGGCCTGAACTCCGGCCAGACGCTTGACGGACGAGTAAAACATGAAGTAGCCCGCGACAACTGCAATCGTGCAAATCCAGCCTGCTATGTCATAATATGACGGACCGGCATCGAACATGTCTCCATTCATCAGCTGCTCGATCATTTTCATGATATCTACACCGGAGGTGAGGTCTCCGATGGATGACACCACACTGCCGGCTATCCCGGCAAGGGTGTATACCCAGATACCATTGACAATGCTCTTGACGGAACTCTGCCAGATAATTTTTCTTTCGCTCATTTGTTTTTAAGGTTAAGGGATATATAATTTTGAATTGAATTCTCGCTACATGAAGCATATCCACCCTTGATAACGAGGAAGCTGTGGTTGTACTTCTTTACAAGTTCATCCTGGTTATCCAGATAATATTTGAATTCCTTATCGAGTATAAAATCTTGATTCTCAGTTATATGTTGCAAATTTAGTAATTTTTTTTTGCAATATTATTTTCTCTGAGTACACCACTTTTGTGAACAATTACAATTGGATATATTGTTAAAAATAGAGTTTCACTGAGACTCCCAGCCGGAACTTTCTGGAAACTGCCGACTGCAGAGATGAAAAATCATAGTCAGAATATCCTTCGGGCAGTTCCAGAGAACCGAATTCCGGCTCATTGAAAGTCGGCTTGATGTCATAGACCCCGTAAATTGACATATCGAAGTAAGTGACGTTGAAGCCGAGGGCAAGTTTGGCAGAATAAGTGAATTTGTTGACAAAAGCATCTTCCCGTATTTTATAATTTGCCCATACCAAATCCGGTCTTTGGTCAGTGAAATTCAGTGAGGGCATGAAATTATAATTGAAAGTCGCTCCCGGCGCAAGATACCAGCGAGCTGCCGATACACTTCTGAAATTCAGATTGAATCTGAGCATTCCAGAAGTTTCAAGCTGCTGACATGACATGTTTGCCTGCCATGACTTCTGGTCGGCATCAATTGCCTTCTCGCAGTTGTTGCTAAAGACATAAGTTTCCGAAAGTGTGAAATTCAGCAGATGTTCATTCGAGCCGAACTTGAAGTCGGCGGACAGTCCATGACGGGAATTGTGCAAATCCGTGTCGTAACTGTACCCGAATCCATAAAAAACCTCCCTGCTGTGACCGGCACTGCTTCTGGCTGTCTTCGCTGAAGCCTTTTCTTTCTTCACAGGCTCTTTCTCAGATTTCAAATATGCAGTTCTGCCTGCCTTGGAAGACGATGAAGCCGGTTTTGACGAATTATTGCGCTTTGCTGCCCTGACTGCTTTCCTGACATATTTTTCAGCATCCTTCGATTTTGCATACAGTCTGGCCAAGTCAAAATTACCGGAGTCGGCATATAGCCTGGCAAGACGGTTTGAGATTTCATAACAGTGGACACTTTGCGGCCACCTTACAAGGAAGTCGAGGCAAGTCTGAATGTCGCTTGAGTCCTTTCCTGCGGCATACTGCATTTCTTCCAGGCATGTCCTGTAGATTTTCCGGTCTTCAGACGACAACTTATAGAGGTCCTCTACTATCTTGAATTTCTCGACAGCCTCGGCATACTTATTCATGTAGTAACAATCCATGGCTTCCAGTTTGACAATCATGGCTTGTGCTTCGTTGCGGTGCAGAATATTGGCGGAATTGTCAAGATATGTCTGGTAAGAAGCCTTCGTGTTGTTGTAATATGCACGCCGCCACGCATCCTCATCGTGCTTCTGTGCATCTTTCTTTTTGTCAGCCTCACGAAGTTCTGCTATCTTTTCATTTGCTTCTTTCACATGTGCTGTGACCTTGGTTGTCTTGAGATAGTACTCATAAGACGATTTGGTGTTCTGACGCACAGCCTCGTTCCAGTACTTCGCATCCGCAAGGACGGCTTCCGCCTCCTTGACATGTGCTCCATTGGGATTTCTGGCTATGTAGTCCGCATACGCCTCATTGGTGCCTTTGGCCACCACATCAATCCACTCATTTTCTTTTGACGCCAATGCAGCAAGATTCCTGTTGCAACTGTTTAACTTTGATTTGGCTTGGGAATCAGAAGGATTTAGTGCGAGAAGTTTCTGGTAACACTTTGCCGCTTCGCCATAGCTGTGCTTGACGTACAGCGCATTGCCCTGCTTCATCAATGACGAGCAGTTCTCGCATTTCTTCGCTAATGCGTAGAGGACTTTCTGGTTTTCCGGAGTTTCCAGAGCGGCAGCCCCATAGCAGAGGCTTGCCGCATCGTTATACTGTGCTTTTTGGAACAACTCCTGCGCCTGCTGTCTTGCCGACTGGGCGGACAGGACAAGCGGAATCAGCATGAAAAATATAGCCAACAGATGTTTTACGGTCTTCATAGTGCAATTTTATATTTATCAAGAATATCCTGGAACTGTTTTTCGTACTGCTGATATTCGGCATTGTCAGGAGCCAGTTCCTTTATTTCGTCAAGGCTTTCGCGGATTTTCTTCAGAGTGTC
>CABQAB010000307.1 GCA_902461985.1 uncultured Bacteroidales bacterium
GTAGGTGGCCGCAGCATCCTTTCGGTAAAGGGTCATCCGACCGGCCCTGCCACTAACGCCCAAGTCGTACGCAGGGCCTCTTTGTCAAAAATCACAAAATCATACAGACTTCTTTCTGAATCCCAAATGCAGGAATGGGACAGACTTGCAGAACACGCCTCCGGAAAATCCGTTCTCGGCCAGAAGGCGCAGCTTACGGGCATAAATCTCTTTGTCCGTCTCAACGCCAACCGCAGGATGGCCGGTGAACCTCTCATTATGGAGGCTCCAACTTCCATCAATTCTGTTCCGAATGTTGACTATACGCAGGTATGGGCAACACCTTCCGTCATCACATTCAAAGGCATCACCCATCAAACCTCTCCGAACAAGCTCGTAGTGAAAATGTCGGCCTCCAGGAGTCCCGGCGTTTCTTCGGGCTGGAACAGGACCGTCATAATAGCGGACGGCATTGAGGACGACTGGGGAGAGGCCGATGTCACCACTTTATATATGAAAACGCTCGGCGTTTCACCTGTCGCCGGGCAGAAAATCTTCATCGAGACATACTGGCTCGACACGGAGACAGGCTTCACCGGACAAGTGTTCAAGGATTCCGTAATCGTTATGTCTTCTGACGAAGCCGGAGAAGCAGGTTTTCAGAATAGGAAACGGGTGACACTGGAAGACACCGTTCCGGAGAGTTCCCACGTGGCAGCATTCAATCTGGATTTTTCCACGGAGGCGCCGGTGGTGAATCACGAAGCGGTGCTTTTGGGGCACAGCAATGTGGCATCTTCGGAGATTGTCCTGGAAAAGATGCTGGATAAAGAAACTCTCGGCACTTCTTTCTGTATTGGCCGTGGCGCAGGCGAGGACGGAAACATCAAACCTCAGTCTTATGTGGTGTATATGAACAATTATTCAAATGTCACGAAACTCACTTACGCCCATCGTGGCGGTGACTACGTGAAGCCTACCGAGGTGTTCGGACCGGGCATCATCTTTTAGAGCTACAATCACTCTCACCTTAATCGTTTATTATAATCGCAGCTGACTATGTTTTCATCAATAAGAAATAATTTCGGGGCCGGCGCCATCCAGTTCAAGGATGCGCAGGAGGTAAATTATATTGTCCTGAATTCCGTGTTTTCATACGATCCGGAGAACGCCGCATACCTTGCGGCGGAAGTTCTGGAGATAACCGTCCCAACTCTGTCTATCGGGCGCAGCACGATTACAGGCGTAGCAGTGACTTACCGTGAGAGGTCGGTTTCATACGGTTCTCCCAATGTCTATGACGGCGGAACTTTCGCGAAAAGCTGGATCAAGGACGCAAATACCCTGTGCATCGAGAAACTCTCCGAAATGGAGGGTAAAGGAGAAGTCACGGTATACATTCAGGCCCTTTATGCGCAGCTCGCCTGTCCGTCCGACACGACAAAGAGCATAAAGAAGTATCTGGATGTGAAGTCAACGGACTGCCCGTCTTTCGATTCGACTGACAGCTTTGTCATTGTGAAAGACCGCTGGGTATTCTACAGTCTTATGTTCGACCGATACTCTTACGCCTACGAGAAACTCGACTGGGCAGCCCAGTTCACGAATATGCCCGAGGATATCGTTGCTGACATCCCTGTGTTCTGCCCGACCAATTACAATCATCCCAATCTGGGTGGCTTCTGCAAGTCCCGTCTGGAAGAGGGTTTCTGGAGTCTGCTTGCCGAAGACAGGATAAACGGTTTCGGGAACTCATCCGATGAAATCTTTTCTTTCGCGTTCCTTGTCAGGGACAACGAGCCGGAGCCTGAGGTCGAGGGCCGTATGCTCATCGCCTCCGAGGTCATCAAAGGTACCGGATATGTGCAGATGACTGACTTTGACTTCGAACTTGTGCCGTCTCCGTCTTTCGCCTCCGTAAAAGGCAGGACAGGCCAGTATGGCAACAATTACGCGTATCTCTACCCGGAATCCGTCCCCGAGGGGACGCCGGCCTGCAAATCGTATCTGCTTGCTTCTATGATTACAGGAAAGGGGCTCGGCATTCAACTCGTGCAAATGGAGTTGAAGGACCTTGACACGAAACCGGAAATCGATTTTGTCTGTCTCTCAGACAATAGCCGCCTGACCGTGGAGATATTCGATACATCAGTAGCAATAACCGTCTAATCATTCGAGCAATGTTGAATGTAATCGCAAATAATTTCGGCGTTTCGCCGGCTGAAATGAGAATCAGGGAGTACAGTTCGGAAAGGCTGCTCATCCTTGACGGAGAGTTCTCTGTCGATACGACCGATGAGAACTACAAAGCTGCACGCTATATGACTCTTACAGTGCCTGATCTGCCGTTTCCGAAGAGCCGTGAGACCACAGGCTTCGCGTTCATAGAAGTTGACGGAGTAAGGCACATCACTCTCGCCAGATGCAGGGTTACCGACAAGAACACCATCCGAATCGACAAGATTTTAGAGTATGCTTCCGTTGGTTCTTACACGGTACGGCTGTGTTCTGCGTTTGTACCGTCCTGTGTCGTGGATGATGTCACTCTGTTTGAGAAGAAAGTGTTTACGCCGGTGGCGAGCCTCGGAAATATGCTCAATGCGGAGTGCTACGGGGTGGAGACCGCCGAATGGGTTATGTTCTATTTTACGGTGGAGGACCTGCTCTTTGACGAGGAATCCGGGAAAATCAACGCTGACTTGTGTGCGTTTCCGCAGGGTCGGATATTCACGATGCCGCTGATTTACAATGAGTCATACTACGATGAGTTGGGGAGCAAATATATTCCCGTGTCTGTTTCGGGTGGCGTGCTTACGATTGCAGGTAATG
>CABQAB010000308.1 GCA_902461985.1 uncultured Bacteroidales bacterium
CCAGCAGGCCGCCTACGACCGCACCGGCAACGGCGGAATTCTTGCCTTTGTCCACATAGGTGATGTCATGGGCGATAAGATATGTATTCTCAATCAAGTTCTCGCCGGAGTCCATCAGCTGGTGAGCTGAATGTTTCATCAGGGCGTCGTCAATGGCTTCCTGGGAAGCGTCGTACAATCCCCTGTCTGAAATCAGCGACATGTCAAACTTGCCTGTCACCGGATTTCGGTTGTACCATTTTGCCACAAGCTGACGGGCCACGTCATATCCTGACAGGAAGTCGTTTATGTCCGCCATATTGGTTTCACGCTTCTGTGTGCCCTGCTTTCTCATCTTCGTCGCACTCGACACCACGTTCAATGCGGTCACTGAATGGTCATTGAACTTGTCCGGCACAGGCACGGCGTGGAATGCCGTATCTATTTCCATACCGTATGGAAAATCCGGATGCGAAACCAAAATATTGCAAAGGGAGCTCCGGCGGTATTTTTCTGAAATTTCATCTACATTCTTCTCCTGGGCGACGGCAATGACTGAAACGAAAATCGCCAACAGTCCGGCAAATACTTTTTTCATAGTGCTTTGTAGTTATGATAATGGTTTATCTGATATACGATTCTCTATAAGTTATAGGTTGCTGATTATTGCCATAAGCGACTCCGACAGCTCTCCATGAATCAATTGACGCTTTGGCAAGTTCAAACCCGCGGTCGGCATTTCTCCGCTCGATTTCACGTGCATAATCAATGTCTGCGCTCACAACCATCTTTATTTCATCCAAAAGGGACAATGCCTCGTCATGATACTGGGAATCCGCCGGAATGTCAGCTATATACTGGACAGCTTCCACCGCCGCATCCGCGTTCAGACCTGCCGCCCAGACAGCCTTGGCCTTCATCAAGGACTCATGAGCTGAAAAGTCAACATATTCCTGCCAGATTTGGGTAGCGGCCGGCAGAATCTTCTGTGTATAGCAGACACAGATGTCCGGGACAAGGGAAAGTCTGAAGAAAGCCTCATCGTATTTCCTGGCCTTTCCGAGCATGAAAGCTTCAGCGACGATAGTCTCCGCCTTGCTTTCGTAATAGTTGACAATCTTGCCGTTGACTCCCTTCATGAATTTAACGAGCTCCGGATTTTTAGGCTTGAATGTCTTGAATGCTGCATTGTATGCTTTCTGCTCGCTGTTCCCCGCTCCCTTGAGAGTAAGGCTGTAGGAATCAAAGATCCTCTTTCCCAAAGCATCTGTGACGAACAGATTCAGTTCCACTTCATCTACATACTTGGTGGGAGCACCCGGAATGACATCCTTGCCGACAACGCTGGCTGAACATGAAAGGTAAAACTGGGTAAAGTCAACAGCACCCATGCCGCACTGGCTGGTGAGTGAATTGAGCTTCGCATCCAGAGCAGCCCTGACAGGAACAGGAACGCTCTCCTCGAAATCAGGAAGATAGACTGATACCGGTACCGACTTTTCTATGGTCTGGGCCAAAGATACTGTTGAAATCGCCAAAGCGAACAGCGTAAATATTCTTTTCATACTTCTTTCAATTTGAAACTATTTGGAACCGATTATGATCCTGGCCTGACCGAGGCCGATACGGAGGACTTTGATATCCACAGGAACGTTTACAGTATTTCTGAGATATTTGCGAAGACTGTTCGCTACATCACTGGCCCCGACAGCACGCCCTCTCTCATCATACAGAGGCACATGGACTTCTTCGAACCTCATCTGGAGTTCATTGGCATCCACGAGATTATAGCGATGTCCCACGGTGTTGTCCGCAACCCAGTTCTCGATGATTTCAATAAGTTCCAGACCGTCGAATTCCTCTTCAAGGTCAAGGCCTTCCTCATTTTCAAACACATAGACATCCAGTCCGATCTGACGTCCCGTTTCAAGCATGGACTCGAAATAAGACTGAAGCCTTGCGCAGAACTCATCCATATACGAATTTACGGCCTCCTCTAAAAGCACGGCGGTTTCGGCTGAAAAGGACGGGTTTCCGGTTCCGGTTGAAGATGCGACGGAACGGTTCGAGTAAGCATCAAAAGCCTCAAGATTGAAAGTGACTGATTTTTTCGGACCTACTGTATTTACCTTCCAGTTCAGTTGAAGAATCATGTCAGCCTTGGCACGGTTGCGGACCTCCGTATAGGTGTTCGTCTGAACCGAGCCACCGTTTTTGCCCTGCAGGGCAGACAGCTCCGCAGAAGTCGCATTCAGGGATTTCATCTCTTCATAGACATTCTTGAGAGGGAATCCCCTGTCAGCCATAATGCCGCTGATTTTGGAAATCACGAAGCCCAGGTCAGAGTCATGATTGAACGCCGCATTATAGTCTGGCAGATTCTGGATCATGCCCTGATTGTCAAATTCTTCGGTATAGCCCCTTTGAGTGCACCAGTTGTCGCTCGGCACTATCATCAAAGTCGGTTTTTTCACCTGGGCAGAAAGAGACGCCGCCAAAGTTGCGGCAACAAACAGTATTGCGAGTTTTTTCATGACAGTTATTCTGTTTTAATTATTCCGTTCTCAATAAGAAAAGCCTTGAGTTGAGGCCTGAGCACCCTGACTGTCGTCGCTTTGCGTGATTGCCTTGTGGAAATGTTGTCCTTGTCAGAAGCGGCCTTGCTGTCCTTTGCACTGCAGAATTTTCTGTAATCGCCATGATCGGTGAAGAACTCGTTGAAGAAGTCCTCATATTTTTCCTGCGCATTGACTTCAGTGACTAAAGGTCTTGAAAGGTATGCATTGCCTGGCACTGAAATGCCCTTGAAAATGACAAGA
>CABQAB010000309.1 GCA_902461985.1 uncultured Bacteroidales bacterium
CGCGCACCTCCGATTTACAGATGGTTTCGATTGCGAGGAGGGCATTGTCGGCATATTCGGTCTCAGGCATATTCTCAACGACCCTTTTGTAAAGGAGCAGGGCCCGGTCAGTGTTTCTGGAATTCCGCTCCAGCATAGCCTGCTCCATAAGGGCGCCAGCAACGGCAGAACTGTCTTTCACAGAAGTGATGACGCTCCTGAAGCACTCTGAAGCCTCAGAGACACCGCCGTTTTCCATATAACTGCGTCCAAGTTCCAGCATCGCTTCTGAGTAACCTTCGGCATCGGCTGAGGCCATTTTCACCTCTTCGAGGCAGTTGATCTTCTGTTTCCTGTCCCCGGCAAGGCCGTATGCTATACCGGCATGAAGATAAGGGTACACGTCGTCAGGGTCGAAATAAGTCGCCGCAACCTGCTCGTATTTTTGTGCGGCTTCCCTGTATTTTTCAGCTATGAAACTGCAGTCCGCCAGACGCGTGGCAGCATCCTTGCGGCTCTCCTGACGGTCCTTGTCGAATGTCTGCCGGGTGGACGAAATGTATGTTTCGAACCATTTTGCCGCCTGCCTGTAATCCTGGAGCTTATAATAGGAGTATGCAATGTTGTATGGAATCAGTCCCCCCTCTTCGACGGAGGAAAGGGCGGAAACGTTATAAAGTTCCTTGCCAATAGATATGGACTTGTCGTATTCCCCGTTACGATAGGCTATTTCCGCCATCCAGTATCTTGAAATCTGGTTCAGGAAAGAGGATTTGTCGGAATAGAAGGTCACGGTCCTGAGCAAAGGGGCGGCACTGCGGCTCGAACCCGCCGCAATCAACTGCCTTGCACGGAGATAGTTGGCTTTGGCATAATTCCTTGCCATTTCCGGAGTAAAGTCGTCCACATTGTCATAGGCTTCCACCGCACCCTGCCAGTCCTTGCCGTAAAGGGCTGCCAGAGCCATATAAGCGTAGATTTCCTGATTCTCCTTTTCTGGATAGCAGGCAATATACCTCTTGAACGGAGCCACGTCGGAATTGATGTCAAAGGCAAGTTTCGCGCTGTTGAACATCGCGTCCTTGCGTATAGAGGCATCCCAGTCCGCTGCCGAAGCGTCCTTGAATGCATCTAAGGCAGAAACCTTGTCGCCGGTCTGGAGATACGCCCAGCCGAGATGGTAGTTTGCAATCTGCCCCAATGAATCAGTCCTGTCGTCCATGGCGGAAAAATTCTCGATCGCGCCCTTATAATCCCGGCCGGCATAGAGCACGGAACCTGCGAAAAAGCGGTCGGAACGGCTCATCGTCCTGTCGCCGGAGGCATCTGGGGCGTAATATTCGGCAGCCTTCTCAGCATCGCCCTTTATCAGGTAAGACTCCGCTATGATCCTCCCAAGACGCAGTTTCCTGTCTTCCGGCACAGTTGAATAAAGTTCCGTGCCTTTGGCAATCACATAATCATAATCTTTTTCCATGAAACGGCACTCAGTAATGTAGTATGCCGCCATATCCACGAAACGATGGTCGGATGACGCAAGAGAAAAATGCTCTTCTGCATCGGGAAACCTGGAGTTTCCGTATTCTATGTAAGCCAAAGAATAGGCAGAAGGAGCCGTAAAGTCGGATTTCGGACGGGAAATGATTTCCCTGAACTTCTCTGCCGCGAGTTCCTCCCTGCCTGTATTGAAAAGCGAAAAGGCATAACGGAAAAGATAGAGGTCATACTGGGATTTGCGCAGCTGGTCCGACCCCATGTCCTCAAGCAGGTCCGCGCAGGCTGCATATTCCCCGTCAGCGAAGAGCTGCCCGGCCTTTGCAAAGGTCAGCTGGGGTGAGAGTTCCGAAGACGGATGAGTCGAAGTAAAATTGTCAAGACGGCTCTGCCAGCCTCTCGTACCGGACAGCACAGCACAGAGCACGGAATAACCTTCCGCCTTTACCGAACCAGTCCGGCTCACGATGTCATCGAAAATCTGCTGTGCCCTTCCGTACATCCCGTTCTCAAAAGCTTCCATAGCCTTACGGAACTGCCTGTCTGAATCATATCTTGTATCTGAGACCTCGGCAGGACGGTCTGTTGCGAAACTGCGGGCCGGCATCCCTCCGAATACAATCAGAGACATTATAACCGCTATATGTGCTTTTTTCTGCATAAGACAAAAATTTTACAAATTTACTTATTTTTCTTACTACTTTTGTATGATTTGCTGTCAATTTAAGATTTGATTTATGGACAATGTGCTGATTAAATTCGAGAACGCCGACATCATGAACGGTGAGGCGGCTGTAATCTACGGTCTGGACCTGGAAGTCGGGGCCGGAGATTTCGTATATATCACGGGCAAGGTCGGAACCGGAAAAACCTCCATCATAAGGACTATGATTGCCGAGAACAGACTTTTGAAGGGATATGGAGAAGTTTGCGGATACAGACTCATGGAACTGAAAGAGAGGGATATACCATATCTGAGAAGAAAAATCGGGGTGGTGTTCCAGGATTTTCAGCTGCTTATGGACAGGTCAGTCCATGACAACCTTGAATTTGTACTCGAAGCGACCGGATGGAAAGACAAGAAGGCTGAAGAAGAAAAGATTGAGGAGGTGCTTCAGGCTGTGGGGATGTCCCGCAAGGCACACAAGATGCCGCACCAGCTGTCGGGAGGAGAACAGCAGAGAATAGCGATTGCACGCGCCCTGCTGAACGACCCGCGCCTGATTCTGGCGGACGAGCCCACGGGAAACCTTGACTCCGAGACGGCGGACGGCATCATGCAGCTGCCCTGGCTCCCTTGAATTTTCTGGGTTCCCAT
>CABQAB010000310.1 GCA_902461985.1 uncultured Bacteroidales bacterium
GGGGAGGTGTTACCGCTGAATGAGGCTATGCCTCGAATCCAGAAGTTGGAATCGTCGTAGCCAGGCTCGCCTGAGGGGCGGAAAGCAATCACTCCGGCAAGCTGTCCTGCAAGGTTGTTGCTGAGAGAACGGGTCGAACCGGTCTGGAGTTCGCCCGGGTCGATTGTCTCCACGGAGCCTATGACAGAGAGCCTTTTCTGGTGGCCGTAACCGGTCACGACAACTCCGTCAAGTTCGGACAGATCCTCATACATCGTGATGTCGAAACTGATTCTGTTGCCGACTTCGATTTCCTGGGTCTTGAAACCCAACGAGGACAGTTCCAGAATGCTCTTTTTGGACGGCACGTCAATGTAGAAGTGTCCGTCATTGTCGGTAACCGTACCTGTAGTCGTGCCTTTTATGACGACGCCTACACCGATGAGCGGATTCTTTTCGCTGTCGCTTACTGTGCCGCTGACAGATATTCCGCTTTGCGCCAAAGCAGTCCAGGGGCAGAGAGCCAGAGTTAGAATCAATCCTGAAAGTTTGGCCGAAAAATGTTTCAATAACTTCATGGTTATCAGTTTTATTTTTCCGCAAAAATAAGGTACAATGAATAGGCGGACAATAGGCGGTGGTCGAAATCCAAATGTATTTTGGATTTAAGTAATTGAAAACTAATTGTTTAACTTTGTAAGTGTGGTCATATTATCCAAATGGATTCAGGCTTAGATTGACTTGATTTTCTTTATATCGTCTTCAAAAGTGGTTGGATTATAGGCTTTTAGACGAGTTCTGGAGCGGTATGAATAAATCGTGGCTTTGGAGTAGCGCAGGAGGGATGCAATCTTTTCTGTACTGTCGATTCCGAGCCTTATCATGGCGTAGATGCGCAGTTCGGCGGTGAGCCTGCCGTCTTCTTTGACCCGGTTCTCCTCTTTGAGCAGGGTGTTGAAACTCTGTATGAACGCAGGGAAGATGGACAGAAACGTCGTGTCGAATACATTATAGAAAGATTTCCACTGCGCTTCGATTATTTCATTGGACCTCAGTTCCTTTTTAAGTTCGTCCAGTTCCCCTTTCAGAGCCTTTCTCCGGAGGTCCTTCTTGTATTCCTCAAGGTTTTCTATTCTTCTGATACATTCAAGCATCAGCTGGGTGATATAGGAGTTCTTGATGTTCGACACTTCGCGGAGGTCCTTGTTGGCGCGTTCCTGAAGCCTGTTTGCGTGGACTATTTTTCTGTTGTAGTCGCTGAGGGCGGCTTTCTGTTTCCTGAGGTTCATAATCAGGAACAGGGTTATAAGAATTGATACGACAAGAAGGACAAGGGCAACTGTAAGGGACTGCTGCTTTTTCTTCATAGTCTTGTTGTAGGTGTCATTGATGATAGGCAGTATCGGGGCTATTTCCTCGATACGGACTGCCGCGCCGCTGTAGCTTGCGTCTATCATGCTTCGGTTGAGGTAGTTGTACGCTCTGGTGAAATCTCCCTCCCCATAAAGGATCTTGGCCAGTTTTATCAGTGACAGATATTCCTTGTTGCCGTTCCTTATGTCGTGATATGCCGAAATGGTGTAGAAGTCTTTTTCGTCCTTTTTGTTGCCTAAGCGGCCTGACAGGTCGCCCATGATATAGGCTACTATTCCCATGGACGGGTCACCTTCCGGCGTGGATTCATAAACCGGACGGATTACGGACATGGCTTCTTCGGCCTTGCCTGCAAGGATGAGAGTGTCGCAGCGGACATAGATCTGTTCCGGGTCCATTTTCAGTATGAGCTTCTTGTAACGGAGGGACTGATCCGCATATTCTTCTTTCAGTTTTTTGTCCGAGCTGATGGTCTCCAGTGCGTTGTAGATTGTGTTGTATATGGAATACAGGTGTATCAGATGGCTGTCGGGAAGGTGTTCGGGGACTATGCTGTCCAGTATTTCCAGACTTTCGTAGTTGGAGCCGGTAATCTGGTAGATGTTCGCCAGATTGAGCAGGGCTGTCTGTTCCTTGACCCTGTCGGAGTTCCGCCGGCATTGCTCTATGCTCTTGTGGGCGTAGACCAGGGCGGAGTCTCCCTGGAAGCCGAAATACAGATTGAAGATTTCGTTGTAGACGTCCGGAAGCTCTTCTGCAGTGCTGTCCTTGATTTTCGCCTTGCAGTTTTCTATGGATTGCAGCCGGGAGTTTTCGTAGAGCTGGTAGTCGGCGACTGCCTTGTCAAGTTCGTGCAGGTTTATGCCTGTCACTGTCAATATGCTCAGGAATATATTCAGTGTCATAGCCGTGTGGTTGGCGGTTTTGTTGCGATGTGGTGCTCTGTCGGCCGGTCAGGGCGTCAGCGGATTTGTTCCCGGATGTTGTAGCTGTTGCGGTCGGAGCCGTTGCGGGAAATCATTTCACCGAGGAAGCCGGTGAGGAAGAGCTGGGTGCCGAGCAGGACGCATACTAAGGCGAGGTAGAAGAGTGGCTGGTCAGTGACGGCGCGGAAGACCTCGTGGCGGGCCTGCTGGAGAAGTTTCTCGACAATGAGCCAGACGGCTATGATGCCTCCGGCGAAGAAAGTGACCAGGCCGGTGAAGCCGAAGAAGTGCATGGGTTTTTTGCCGAAAGTGCTGAGGAACCACAGCGACAGCAGGTCCAGGAACCCGTTGACGAAGCGGCTGACTCCGAATTTGCTTTTGCCGTACTTGCGTTTCTGGTGGTGGACAGGTTTCTCCGTGATGCGTGTGTAGCCGGCGTTCTTGGCAAGATACGGGATGTAGCGGTGCATCTCACCGTAGACTTCGATGCTTTTGACGACTTCGTT
>CABQAB010000311.1 GCA_902461985.1 uncultured Bacteroidales bacterium
GTATTGACGCTATATGTCATGAAGATCTGGTAGTCGCCCAGTCCGAAAACCTCTAATTCCCTTGCGAACTCGTCATAGACGCGGAGTTCGATGTCGAAGTTGCCGCTGCCGGTAGTGAGAGTGTATTTCCCCGGAATGTATTCGAACCTGATGTAGCTGTCCGGAATCGCCCTGGCGGTAAGTGTCGCCTTTTCGTTGTCAGTGACGATAGGTCCGGGAACTTCGGAAACATCGAACATGCTGAACGAATACCCTTTCACCTCAAGAGGTTCGTAGAGTTTGACTCCGTTTTCCGTGTAAATGAAGTTCTCGTAGAGCTCCTCTCCTATGGCAATGCCGTCCTCGTCGTACTGTCCGAACACCACGAGCCTGTTTTCAAGGTCGAATCTGCCTGACCAGGACTTGTCGCCTTCGAAGTCACAGTCGAATCCGAGAACCAGCATATCCCTGATGCTCTCCGCGATTTGTGTCGTGTAGTCCGCCACAGGCTCCGAAAGGGGATAGAGGTGTGCTATATAGCCTGAACGCTCGCCTTTGAGGATGACCTCCTCCGGTGTCGCACTCAGAATGATGAACTCGAAATCGCCGCCCTTGCCTTCATATTCATAGGATGAAGGGGTCGCGAAGAAGTGGAGCATCTTGCTGTGCGTATCGAACGACAGCACCGGACCGTCGTCAGTCGCGAACTTGTAGTAGGTGGTCTCGGTCTTCCCCGGATTCATTTCGTTGGAGGCGGTAACCTTTCCGTCCTCGAACTTGAGGGCGTAGTTATACCCGCCGTAGTTCGTGAAATACTCCATCCTCCAGCCGTATTCTGCACCCGTAAGCACGGTCCTGGCGTTCTCTAAGAACTCCTGCATACGGGCGGAGGCTGTCTTGTCGAAGATGTCCTGCTGGTCTTTCAGGCACGACTGGGACATGACCGCCGCCGCAAGAAGTGCGGCACTTGCAATTATATTCTTCAATTTCATAGTTAGCGGATAGTTATGTCTTTCAAATCAATTTTTCCTCCGACGACGTCCTCCTGACGGCGCATGATTGTCGCGCGGAGTTCGTCGATGTCAATTTTGAAGGTCTCCTGCATGTAGGTACGCACTATTTCAAGCTTGGCCTTGAGGTACTGTGCTCCGTCCTCGGCTTCTTCAAGCTGCTTTGCCCACCATGCCTCGTCGTGAGTTATGTATTCTGACATCATCTCAGCAAAGTCCTCTGTGTCGGAATGTTGGGAATATGCCGAGATGAAGCCTCTCTGCAGATAGCCTTTGTCGTTCGGGTCCTCGTTCCAGCTGTCAGCCACATAGCCTGTCGCCGTGACCATCTTGAAGTCCGTGCTGTACTCCTTGGTCTGGTTGAGGATATGCGTGAACTCGTGGTGGATGGTCTTGATATAGTAGTGGTTCAGGTCATCGGCCGAAGCCATGTACTGGGGCAGATAGTTCAGCCCCGAAAGCATGATTTTCTTGCCTCCTTCAGCCGTTCCGAGGATGATTGTGCCGTTGTTGTTGTACTCCCATTCCCCCATGCAGAAGAACATCTTAGGGAAGTATTTGCGGGTGAACGTCACTCCGGCCACTTCGTTGTAGGTCTCCACGCAGAGGTACTGGACCAGATGGGCCATGATGATGGCGCAGTCCATGTCCGCCGGAATCGTGTAGTAGTTCAGGTCGGACTCGTTGAGCTCGTAGCGGTACTTGAAATCGATGTTGTAGGGATTGCGGTAGTTGGCTTCAAGCCATCTGTCGAAATCGTTCTTCTCCGTCGTGGACGTCACGATTACGCTCGTGCCGCTGAGTACCTCCTTGCTGCATGACGCCAAGGCCAGGGCCATGACTGCGAGTGCGAATATCTTGAGTGTCTTTTTCATATCTTTCTTCCTTATTCTTTGTCTGAACCGGTGTCAATGGAACTGTCAGAAGCTGCCGAGTTTGTCCTGACGTTTGCAGGAAGACCGGCTGAAATCACTTTGAGCGGCAGCTGGAGCGCACGCCTGTTGTCGTCTTTCGTGAGAATGTCGGTGACTCTGAGCACTTTGCCGGCCTTGCTCATGCGGCGGCGCGGAATCTCGATGCCGTATCTCTTGACGTCGAACCACCTGATTCCCTGTCCGATGGTCTCGATGCGCCTGAGAGAAAGCACGCACTGCAGCATGGCTTCCTTCTCTCCGCCTTCGGCACCTATGTCGAATTTCGGGTTGAGATGCTTCTTCGGAGTCCACTTGTCGTCCTTATTATCTAACGAGCAGTAGTCGAGAGCGTTGTAGAAAGCGGCTATGTCGTTGGCCGAGTAGCTGCCGGTAGCAGTGGTCATGTTGTTGATCCACATCGTTATATCCTTTGCAGCTGCATCGTATTCTCCCTGCATGACATATGCTTCCGCACGGTTGAGCAGGCATTCGTCAGTCCAGAATGCCGGATAGACCGTGTGGATATATCCGATTCCGGCAACGGGGTCGGTGTACTCGAACTTGTAGGGGAGCTTCCACTGTATATGGCGGTCAAGCGAGCCGATATAGGTGGCAACCCTGAGCCTGTAGTCAGCCTTGCCCCAGATCTGCTGTGAATTGTAGGTCTCGGTTGAGGAGAGGTAGGCGCCGTGCGAGTATCTTGTACATGCACCGTACGGTCCGAATACCGCTCCTACTGCGGAGTACGGGGCCATGAGCAGAAGGTTGCTGTTGGACTCGGTCTGTATATATGCGTTCCATATCACCTCGGGTTCGTAGGAGAGTTCGGACATGGAC
>CABQAB010000312.1 GCA_902461985.1 uncultured Bacteroidales bacterium
GCACAAAAAAGGGTAAGCTTGATACATCGCACCGCTACAACCTCCTGCTCTTGCTGCCTTCCGACCCTGGGAGAATTCAAAGGGAGCTGGTCGTGTATGACTTACCCGGCACAAAGGTAGACATTTTTCACAAGAGAACAAATTTTTCGTCACAATGAAATGTCTCATGAAAGTAAAAAATTTTCAAAATCCATTGATTATATTACCTTTGCATAATTGAAGAAAACAAAAATTAATTATTAACCTCAGGTTCGCATTTACGGAACCTTTTCGATAAGCCGAGAGCAGAGGGAAAACGAAGTTTTCACTATGCCGAGGCGAGAAAAGTGGCGTATGAAATACGAACCTTAACTATTGACCATATATCTGACAAGCATGGAAGTGCAAACAAGGGAAAGGGAAATCACCAGGCAACATAGCCAGGCCTGTGCAGAAAGCGGGAGCTGTACGAAAATCATGGAAGCCTGCGGGGAATGTCCGCACTGCGGGGCTGTGCTGGGACGCGACGACTACGAAATCTGCCCTGTCTGCGGAGGAAAACTTGTGGATTACTGCACGTTCTGCGGAGCGCAGATGTCTCCTTCTGACATTGACTGCCCTGAATGCGGCATGCCTGCGGACGGAATAATCTGTCCGGACTGCAACACCCGCAATTTCCGCACTTTCTGCCGGGTATGCGGAAAACCGCTCTCGCTCGCAGCACGAAAGGCAGTCGAGAAAGCGAAGGCTGACCCGAAAGTCCGCGAAGCCGCAAACCTGATGGTACGCCTGTCGGAGCTTCAGGCCGAACTGGACGGAAACAATGCGGAAGAAGGAGACGAAGTCACGACAGAGCCGACTGAAGGAGAGCTCAGACTCAGGGAACTTATGGCGAAAGTGGGATTCACCGCAGCTGAAGCCCCGAAACCTGCAGGCAGACGGTTCCGCCGAAGCCGGGAGGAGATACAGAAAGAATATCAGAAGGCAGTCGAGGAAGCCAACAGAATACTCGAAGAGATGCTGCCACCGGCAGGAATGACACCCCAGCAGCAGCGCAGCTACTACACTGCCCGGAAGGTCGCCATGACGGAAATCATCGAGGAACGCCATTACAAAGTCAAGGTGCAGAAAACCATGGGCTGGGAATGTAACGAATGTCACATCCTGCACAACAATCCTTCAGAATGTGGCGTGAGGGAGTTCGGAGGCAAATGGATAACCTGCTCCGAATATCAGGATGCGGACGAAAACACTCCGGGCGCGGAAGTGTTTGTCAACAGAAAAGAAAAGAAAGTATATAAAAGAGGATAGACCATGGCACAGAACAGACCTGACGAACCTTTGGATTTGAACAAAATCCTCGAAGAGACATTCAAGGACATGGCGTTCGCGCCACAAAAAACTGCAGTTGCTCCGCAGAAGACTTCAGTCACCACTCAGAAGACAGCTGTCTCACCTCAGAAAACCGCTGTCGCACCTCAAAAGACGGCAACGGCTCCGCAGAAGACCCAAACCATGAATGACAGCATCTTCGGGCCAGTGACAGTAAAGTCGGGAAACAGCCAGTCTGCGGCCGGAGACACGATAAAGGCAGGCAACAAGAGTTACACGGTGAAGAAACTGCTTGGAAGCGGTGCTGAAGGCGACATTTATGTCGTAGCAGACTCTAAGAGACTCTACGCCCTGAAAAAATATCACCACGGTTTCGGCCCTAACAAAAAAATACTGCCCGGACTCAAAAAACTCAACGGGAAAGGCTATATCGCTGACGTCATCGACTACGGAGACGACTTCGAACTGATGGAGTACATCCCGGAAGGCAGCGCGGCTGAAGCAGGAATCAAGGGCAATGCGGCCGCCATTTTAGCTGTAGCCGTCAAGACGGCGATGAGTCTCGACAAACTCCATGGCAACGGCATACTCCACAAGGACATAAAACCGGCAAACATTCTCATAAGAAGCAAATCTGACTGGGACAGCGTGCTATGCGACTTCGGGATTGCGGACGAGCTGGACAGAGACGGAAAATGCGCCACACTGCAGGTCAGGACTCCGATATATGCGGCCCCGGAAGTCTACACCGACACCATAACCATAGACAATGCAACATATATCGAACTCGGCTCGAAGGCGGATTTCTATTCTCTGGGAATGAGCATACTCTCGCTCTGGATGGGTGAAAGCGCGTTCCTCTCCAAAGAAAGCCAGATGGCAATAGACAAGGTCAAAGGCAGGATAACAGTGCCGGCCGAGATGCCTGACCCGCTTGCGAGGATATGCCGCGGACTGCTGATAAAGAATCCGGCAAAACGCTGGGACTGGCCTGAGATAGAGCGCACGCTGAACGGAGAAACGGTAGAAGTGGAAGAGGATACGATAATCGAGGACCTCGACATTACCTTCAGCGCGTCAAAGCACCTCGTGGCAAACACTCCCGAAGAACTCGCGCAGTGCATGATGCAGGACAAGGACCTCGCGATAAAATACCTTTACCGCGGCCAGGTCGAAAAGTGGCTGAAGCCGTATCCGGAACTCGTACTTGAGATGCAGGAGATTGTGGAGAAACGCTATCCGAAAGACCAGAACACCGGCGTAATGGCGGCCATATACGCTCTCGACCCTGCGATGCCTTTCGAACTGTCCGGAGAATCAAGGGAGACCGGAGAAAGAGTTGAATTCAGCGCATTGACTCTCAAAGATATAGGAGACTTCTGCAACAGGGCCCTGCCGTACACCGAAT
>CABQAB010000313.1 GCA_902461985.1 uncultured Bacteroidales bacterium
TACAATCATCAAGACGGCCCTCTATTCCAAGGCAGGCAAGGATGCGAACAAGAAGACAGCCAAGGCTGAAATGAAAGTCCGTATCGAAAAGGCTGAAAATGAGTTCAATGTCAAGGCAGAAGCTCTCAGGAGCAGGTTCCTGGACAGGCTCATCGTGCTTGTCGAAGGCAAGAAGAGTGCCGGCGTGAACTACCTCGAAGGTGAGGAAATCATACCAAAGGGAGACACCATCAAGGCTTCCGTCCTCAAGGACATCAATTATGAGAACGTGAATACGAGCAAGTGGACTTCCGACAAGAACACCAATCTGCTTGTCAAGGAACTGATAAACAACTATTGCATTGCATACAAGGAGGAGGCTGCGAAGGCGAAGAGGGAAATCGACCGCATCAAGGTCGGTGACGATCTCGCGAACGGAGTGCTTCAGGTTGCCAAAGTATATGTTGCAAGGAAGAGGAAGATCAGAGTCGGCGACAAGATGGCGGGACGCCACGGTAACAAGGGTATCGTCGCCAAGGTTGTCCGCGATGAGGATATGCCATTCCTCGCTGACGGAACACCTGTGGATATCGTTCTGAACCCTCTCGGTGTGCCTTCACGTATGAACCTCGGCCAGATTTACGAGACTGTCCTCGGATGGGCGGGAGAAGAGCTCGGGCTCAAGTTCTCCACACCTATCTTCGACGGTGCTTCACTTGAGGAAATCTGTGAGTATACTGACAAGGCAGGACTTCCGCGTTATGGCAAGACTTACCTGAGAGACGGCGGCACGGGAGACTGGTTCGACCAGCCGGCGACTGTGGGCGTAATCTACATGATTAAACTCGGCCACATGGTTGACGACAAGATGCACGCAAGGTCCATCGGTCCTTACTCTCTCATCACACAGCAGCCGCTCGGCGGAAAAGCGCAGTTCGGAGGCCAGAGATTCGGAGAGATGGAGGTATGGGCACTTGAGGCATTCGGTGCGTCAAACGTGCTCCAGGAAATACTTACTGTCAAGTCCGATGACGTCAGCGGCCGTTCCAAGACCTATGAGGCAATCGTCAAGGGTGATCTGATGCCGACTCCGGGTATTCCTGAGTCCCTCAATGTCCTCCTGCATGAACTCAGAGGTCTCGGACTGAAGGTGACTCTGGATTAATTACAGACAATTTGAAACATTTGAAATATGCCGACTTTTAATAAAGACAACAAGGTTAAAAGCAATTTCGAAAGAATCAGCATATCGCTCGCTTCTCCTGAAGATATCGAAGAAAGGTCTTCAGGAGAGGTCTTGAAGCCTGAAACGGTCAATTACAGGACCTACAAGCCTGAGCGCGACGGTCTTTTCTGCGAGAAGATTTTCGGACCGACAAAGGACTATGAATGTCATTGCGGAAAATACAAGAGAATCAAGTATCGCGGAATCGTCTGTGATCGATGCGGAGTGGAAGTTACAGAGAAGAAAGTGCGCAGGGAGAGGATGGGCCATATCCAGCTCACCGTTCCTGTGGCTCACATCTGGTACTTCAAGTCTGCACCGAACAAAATTGCCGCAATGCTCGGACTGCCTTCCAAGAAACTCGAGTCTGTCATCTACTATGAGAAATACATTGTGACGGCTCCTGGTGAGACAGGTCTTGCAAAACTTGACCTTCTTTCGGAAGACGAATACCTCGACATTTTAGCCAAGTTCCCTGACAACAGCAACCTTCCGGACGACGATCCTGCAAAATTCAGGGCAGGAATGGGCGCAGAGGCCATCTACGAGCTGCTTAAGGAAATTGACGTGGATGCACTGGCCAAGGAACTCCGCACTAAGATGCTCAGCGACACTTCGCAGCAGAGACGTGCCGAGGCTCTCAAGAGACTTTCCATTGTCAAGTGGTTCCAGGAGTCAAACGGCGTGAACCGTCCTGAATGGATGATTCTGAAGATTATCCCTGTGATTCCGCCGGATCTCCGTCCTCTCGTTCCGTTGGATGGCGGCCGTTTCGCCACATCCGACTTGAACGACCTCTACAGAAGGGTCATCATCAGAAACAACCGTCTGAAGAGGCTGATTGAGATCAAGGCTCCGGAAGTGATTCTCCGAAACGAGAAACGTATGCTTCAGGAGGCGGTGGACTCGCTGTTCGACAACTCCAAGAAGTCCAATGCAGTCAAGAGCGAAGCCAACAGGGCACTCAAATCCCTGTCTGACAGCTTGAAAGGCAAGCAGGGCCGTTTCCGTCAGAACCTCCTCGGAAAGCGTGTTGACTATTCTGCACGTTCAGTCATCGTTGTAGGTCCGGAACTTAAGATGCACGAGTGCGGTCTTCCTAAGTTCATGGCGGCGGAGCTTTACAAGCCGTTCATCATCAGGAAACTGATTGAAAGGGGTATCGTAAAGACAGTCAAGTCAGCAAAGAAGATTGTGGACCGCAAGGACCCTATGATCTGGGATATACTTGAAAACGTGATGAAAGGCCATCCGGTTCTGCTTAACCGTGCGCCTACGCTTCACAGGCTCGGTATCCAGGCTTTCCAGCCTAAAATGATCGAAGGCAAGGCCATACAGCTGCACCCTCTCGCATGTACGGCGTTCAACGCCGACTTCGACGGTGACCAGATGGCAGTCCATCTTCCGCTCGGGAATGCGGCTATCATGGAGGCCCAGCTCCTCATGCTCGGCTCCCACAATATCCTCAACCCTGCCAACGGAACGCCTATTACCGTCCCTTCCCAGGAC
>CABQAB010000314.1 GCA_902461985.1 uncultured Bacteroidales bacterium
CCAGCCGCTCGACCCTGAAACCGGGAAGACGGAAAGGGAAATGTGGTTCCCTGCCGGAAATGACTGGTACGACATGGCGCATCACTGCCTCCACAAGGGCGGCTCCGAAAAGACTCTCTACTACAGCATTGACGAAAATCCGTGGTATGTGAAGTCAGGAGCGATAATTCCGCTCGCAGGAGAGGGCATACAGAATCTGCAGCAGGAGGACAACAGGCTTCGTATCCTGATTGTGCCAGGGGCCGGAAAATCCTCGTACCTGCACTATGAGGACGACGGGGTGAGCCAGGCTTATGCTGACGAATATGCGACTACGCTCATCGAAAAGACGCTCAAGGGCAGGAATATGACGGTGGTCGTGAATCCGCGTCAGGGTACGTACAGGAATGCACCGGACACCCGTGCCGTTTCCATAATTTTGGAAGGAGTAAAAGCCGCATCAGCGACACTTGACGGAAAGGAACTGGAAAGCGTTTCCGAAAACGAGTCTGTCAGAATCGTTCTTCCGGAGACTCCTGTCACGGTCGGGACTACGGTAAAGATACGGCTTGGAGAATGAGTTGTCACGAGGCTAAATAAAAAGTCTGTCATATCGAGCATAGCCAAGAGACCAAGACAAACAGTCCAGTGGACTTTTGTCCTCTTGGCCCGAAGGGCGTAGTCGAGATATCTATTAAGTACCAATGCCTTAAAAAGATCTCTCCACTCGCGAAGCTCGGTCGAGATGACAATATTGCACGCGTAACACAAGCTTACGAGCGGGGCTAAAGCAGATGATAGGTCACCAGCCCTTCGAGCGGGGATGACTGAAATGTGGCGACGGACAGGCCTCGCCGGTGGGCACAGTCATTGACGACATCCTGACATAGAAAGGCGACTGATCCGCAGAAATAAAGCGGACAGTCGCTTTTTCCATAATTACAGCCTTTTGCACCGTCATTTGAGCCGGCCTGTACATAATAACGGCTCAGCACGCGGTCGAAAAACAATCCGAAACCTTCGTGCAGGAGGTCGACGACGTAGCCGTGCGAAGAATGGCTGAGGATGAAGGGAAAAAATGAAGCGAGATATGCGCTCGGAGCCACTCCGCCGTATACATTCCGGACAATGGTCTTATAGTCAAGCCCGTATTCATCAAGCAATGCCTCCGACAGGTCTGCCGGCAGAAGCTGCCTTATGAAATCCGAGAGCAGTCTTTTGCCGAACCATGCGCCGGAAGCCTCGTCCCCCAACACATAGCCTCCACCCAGACCGCAGACACTTATCCGCTCCCCGTCATACAGGCAGGAATTCGAGCCGGTACCGATGATGCCGACAATTCCGGGAGCATGGCCGCAGACAGCCCTCGCCGCGCCGAGCATGTCAGAACTGACATCGATGCAGGCTTTCGGAAACAGTCCGATGAACGCCTCCTTCACCGGCGAAGCGGCTTCCCCGGAAGTGACGCCTGCTCCATAAAACCAGATCCGGGCCCTGTCACGCCTACATTCTTCCCACATTCCGGCGTTTTCCATACAGGCTATAAATTCAGAAAGCACGGGCCGGAAGTCACTTTCCACCGCAGCATTGAAGCCTTTGGTAGTAAAACGGCAGATCCGCCGTTCTCCTGAAGCATCCGATTCAACCGCCCACGCCGCTTTGGTAGCCCCGCAATCAGCAATTATCCTCAACATCTCTTCTCGGTTTTTCAGGAAAGTGCAGCCAGCTTTTCCTTTGCGGCAGCTGCAAGGGCTGATTTGGTTTCGATATGGTCAAGTATTGACCTCACGAACGAGTTGGACTCGAAACTTGACCCGCGAACCTGCTCGAAGTCCCTCAGACGGCGGTCCTCCCCTCCATCGGCTCCGAAACCGGTCATTGCAGTGAGGCTGAATTCCTTGCGGGCATCGTCATAAACCATCCTGTCCAAAGAGACGACTGATTCTTTCCATTTGTCAATCAAAGTCTCGATCTGCCCTGAATCAGCCTGAGAAAGGTCTACGCCATAGTACTCCCTGATGATACGGTATGCCCATGTCCACTCGAAATCATAATACTTCGCATTGATTTCGGCAAAGCCTTCCGTAATCCCGTCAATTGAAGAAAACTCGCCGTTCTGGATTCTGTCCATAAGTTTCTCCACCGCCGACCTCGGCGCGATGAGGCCGGAAAGGTCCACCCAATGCCTCAGACCGGTATCCGACTCTGGCTTCAGCACTTCCCTCAATTCTTCAAGAGTGCTGAACTCGGATTTCATCATCCTCGAAATCAAGGAGTTGCCGAGGAACTTGTCGATTGCGAGACCGTAGTATTTCATACCCTTGACCAAAGAACTCCGCTTGATAACTCCAGACTGGTAGGAATAGGATTCGGAAGTCTCTCCGGAAGAAAGCTGGAGGTCCCTGAGAATCTTCAACGCATTCAGCATCTTGTTCACCGTGTACGGGCTCAGGAGGTTGTAATTTATCATATCTAACTTGTCAGGATCTTTCCGCTCATCCCTCTGAGGCCATTTTTTGGCGTCTCGTATCGTACCGACCGATTTGAGGTTCGCTCCCGGCATGATGAAGGTGGTGCCATGGTTCTCAATCAGATAGGAGAACGGCAGATTGGACGTATCCTGATGGCTGACATGCCTTCCCATGACTAACGAAAACGCCCCGACCTTAGCCGGCCAGAGAATATAGGAATCAGAAGTGGTCTTCGCTCCCCTTTCCATAATCCCCTGAGATC
>CABQAB010000315.1 GCA_902461985.1 uncultured Bacteroidales bacterium
GCCCAGTTCATCGCCCCGGCGCACATGGGGCATGGCTCGACTGTCACATAGAGGGTGCAGGAGTCGAGATATTTGCCTCCGAGTGCTTCCGTAGCCGCCGTAATCGCAATCATTTCAGCGTGCGCGGACGGATCATGGAGGCGTTCGGTCATATTGTGTCCCCTCGCTATTATGCGTCCGTTGCAGACCACTACCGCCCCTATCGGCACTTCGTCTTCTTCAGCAGCGCACACCGCCTCTTTCAGGGCTTCGGACATGTATTTTGAATCACTTTCCATCTTTCTCCCTTGTCGTTTTCCTGCCGTGTGCAGAATGTTTCCGCTTCGTCCTCTCCTTTTTCAGGGTCATCTGGGACATAATCACTCCCGCCGTGCAGATTGCCACTCCTGCCCACTGTCTCAAATCGAGGAACTCACTTCCGCAAACCATCGCGATAACAGCCGAAGCCACAGGAATCAAAGCCGAGAATATGCTCGATTTTGCCACCCCTAACTGCTTGATTGTGCCCACCCACAGCGTGAACGCGAGACTTGAACACAGCACAGCTAAGAACAGTATGGACTTCCACACAGCCCATGAGTTCCACACAGCCGCATCGTAGTTGTCCAGACCTTTGAAAATGAACGGCGGAAGCAGATAGACCGAGCCTATGAGGAACTGGTACATCACGATATTCTGTGATGAATAGCGTTTGCTGAGACGTTTGGTTATGCTCGCGTGGCAGACTTCCGCAATCACGGCCACAAGCAGGAAAAGTATTCCTAAAATGAATCTGTCTCCAAGTGCTCCGTTTGCCATCGCGACCAGCACAATGCCCCCGAGGGAAGCAATCACACCTACCACGTTCAGCCAGTTTATCTTCTCCTTGAAGAACACGACCCCGGCGAAAAGGGAGAAGAGAGGGATGGTCGCAATGGCCATCGCGCTGATTGTGGGGGAACCTGTCTCCTTTATGCCATAGGTTTCGCAGATGAAATAGAGGAACGGTTCGCAGAATGCAAGCAGCAGGAATTCAGGCAGGTCAGCCTTTTTCAGAGCCTGAAGCTTGCGTGTCGCGGCGTTGAAAGCCAGAAGCAGGATGCCCGCAATCAGAATCCTGATGAACACGAAATAGAAAATGGATACCCCCATCCCTATAAGGCAGTCGGACCATATGTACGAAGAGCCCCAGAGGGTTATGGCCACGATGGAAAAGAGATAGGTGCGGATATTCCTTGCGGTATCCGTATTCAGGCATTTCCCGATGTTCGTCTTGCTGCTCATCATTTTTCTGAATGACATCCGGTCGGCTTGTCGGAAAGGGCCTCCTCCTTGCCTGACTTGGCAGGGCGTATTTTCTTGAATCTCAATCCTATGACGCCCCAGAACGCTTCCCCGAATATGCTTCCGCTCATTTTCGACGTCCCTTCGGTGCGGTCCACGAATATCACGGGCACCTCCATGATTTTTCCTCCGAGTTTCCAGCAGGTGTATTTCATCTCAATCTGGAAGCCGTAGCCGTACATCCCGATTCTGTCCAGGTCCACCTTTTCGAGCATGGATCTGCGGTAGCACTTGAAACCGGCAGTGGTGTCATAGATTTTCATTCTCAGGACAGTGCGTACGTAAACCGATGCATAATAGGACATTATGACCCTTCCGATTGGCCAGTGGATTACGCTGATGCCTTTGCAGTATCTCGAACCTATGGCGAGGTCAGCCCCGTCTTCGGCACAGGCTTTCCAGAGCCGCGGAAGGTCTTCCGGGTTGTGCGAGAAGTCGGCATCCATCTCGAAAACATAGTCGTACCCCTTTTCAACCGCCCATTTGAACCCTGTGATATATGCTGTCCCGAGTCCGAGCTTGCTTTTCCGTTCAATCAGATGCAGCCTTTGCGGAAATTCAGCCTGCAGTGACTTGACAATTTCTGCAGTCCCGTCAGGCGACCCGTCATCGATTACCAGTATGTGATAACCGCCTTCGAGACCGAACACTGAATTTATTATCCGGGCAATGTTCTCCTTTTCGTTGTAGGTAGGTATGATTACGACTTTGCTGTCCATATTCCAGAATATTTCTCACGCAAATTTAGGAATCTTCAAAAAATATCCTGCATCATCTTTGAAAATCTTGATGTTTTTCCTTTCAAAACCTATAACTTTGTCTGCAATGTCGTACTTCGCCGTTGTGGCGGAGCTGTTTTGGATGTATTTTGATAACGGGATTATGAAAAGGTGCAGTCTGATTTGTGCGGCCGTGATGTCGCTCGCGTTATGTCTTTCATGCTCAGAAAACAGGGAAATCAATCCTGATCCGGCTTTTGCCGACTATGTTGCCGCCTATACGGGAGGGCTTGTGAACGGCAATTCGACCATAAGGGTCAAATTCACAAAAGCCGTGGGTACAGGCGTGCCTGCTGAGGACCTGTTCAGATTTTCTCCTTCGCTGAAAGGGGAGGCGCGATGGGCGTCATCTGACATGCTGGAATTTGTTCCGGAAACGGACGGACTCAGTCAGGGAAGGCGTTATAATGCCGAAATCGACATGACTAAGCTGTTCGATGTCAGGGACAGCCGTTTAAAGACCTTCAGATTCTCATTCACCGTGGCGCGTAAAAAGGCTGAAATAGTGATTGACGATGTTTTCATATCCAAGAGCGAGCCGGGAAAGGCCAGTGTGAGAGGACGGGTGCTCC
>CABQAB010000316.1 GCA_902461985.1 uncultured Bacteroidales bacterium
TGATGAAACAGACCGGCCGGGATCTGCCGTCACTCTACAAGGAAACAGGCGAGGGCGGACTCGCCAAGGAAGTCGTACGCAAGGGTTGACCACGGAAGTTTTCATTGTCATCTCGACTGCGGAGCTCTCATTGTCATCTCGACCAAGCGAAGCGCGTGGAGAGATCTAAATCCTTAGAATAATTAATTAAAAACAACAAGAAAGATTTTCATGAACTTTGTCCTGAAACATATTAGACATTTTGTGCTTGCGGCTTTAGGCGCAGCCCCGCTCCTGTTCCTGCCGGGCAGTGTCCATGCCGCAGAACCGGTTTCTGCAGGCGATGGAGAGCCGCATGCAGCAGGCAAGTCTGATTCAGAACCACGAAAACACAAGATTTTTACCGGATGTTCGGGCGGAATGATGGTGCACTCCGGCTGGGTTTCCGGGTCTGAAACCGTCTTTACGAGGCCTGACGGCAGCCTGACTTCTCCTATGAGGATGTCAGGAATGCCTTTCGGAATCGGCGGTGCGGCAAAAGTGCATTTATGGAACTATCTGAGAGTCGGGACGGAGGGATATGTCTCCCATCTGAACTATGACCGCAACGGCAGCAACGAAAGCGTCGGCTGGGGTGGATTTCTTGTGGAGGGTATGCTGCCTCTCGGACGCTGGTTCCCTTTTGCCGGCGTTACCGTCGGAGGAGGGGCTGTCAAGAACATAACTGTCCTCGAACCCACCATTTCGGACTTCCTGCTTGACAACGGCACCACCTCTTACCGGAAATATCCATTCATGGCAGTAGCTCCCTACATAGGCATAGAATACTCTCTCACGGAGCGGGTGCACATTGTCCTGAAGGCAGACTGCCTGATAGACGCGACTTCACGCCAGAACGACTATCCTTTAGGCCCGAGAGTCTATTTCGGATTCATGTTCTGGCATTAAGTAATTATTTTATATTGCTGATTGCATCAGGATTTGTCGGAAAGGTATTCGCTCGGAGTCTTGCCGTAGCGTTCCTTGAAGCATTTCGCGAAGTAGGAGGCGGTGGTGAATCCCACCTTATACATGATTTCGTTGATGGTCAGATGGTTCTGGAGCAGGTACAGTTCTGCCCGTGAGAGCCGGGCCTCGCGTATGAATTCCACCGTGGTCATACCGGTCAGGGCTTTGAGCTTGCGATAGACCTGTTTGGCTGACCAGTGGCTTTCCCCGCAAAGGCGCGAGGCGTTGAACTCCGGGTCGTCGATATGGCGGTTGATGATGTCCCCGATTTCCTTTAGGAAGCGGGAGTCCTCAGACTGTATGTCCTCGATTTGAGGGGAGACTATTTGTCTCTGGCGGATTTTATCCAGATACTGTTCGTGCTTGATCAGCAGTCTGATTATGTTGTTGTTCAGTTCCCCGACGCTCACCGGTTTGTTCAGAGTGCAGTCCACGCTGCAGCCGTCAGACCTTTGAGACCTGCTTCCCAATGCGATTATGGGCAGGAACGTAGTGCTGAGGTTTTCCCGTATCGTTTTGCAGAGTTTCGGAGCTCCGTCCGGCAGACCGGTGACCACAAGATCGATTTTTTCGCTATAGAGACATTTTATGGCCTCGTCTTCGTCATCTGCTGCTATGAAACTGTAGTCCTTCCCCAATGAGGCGAGGAGCATATCCCTGATGTCCCTGTTGCTTTCCACCATCATGATAATCGGCAGGCGTTCGTGCTGCCATACATTCGACAGTTCGTGACGGCTTACTTCCTCCGTTCCGCTTTCCTCAAGTATCACCGAATCCGCTTTCAGGGTGCTGAGCCGGATGGTGAAACAGCTGCCTTTTCCCGGCTCCGAAGCGGCTGCAATGCTGCCTTTGTGCAGTTCCATGATGTTCCTGGCCACGTACAGTCCGTTTCCGCCGCCGTCCCTGTTGTATGCGTGCCCTGAAGGTGCGGTGTAGAAACGGTTGAAAATCATGGGCAGCTCTTCTTCAGTCATGCCGCATCCGCTGTCCTCTATCCGTATCTGCGCTGTCAGCATGTCACTGGTCTCGTTTTCCGTGCGGACGGTCATCAGTATGCTTCCTCCTCTCGGGGTGAATTTCAGGGCATTGGAAATAATGTTCCTCAATGCCGTGCCGAGCAGAAGCCGGTCGGCAAAGAAAATATATCCTATCTTGTCGGCGACGAAGCGGGAATTGATTTCCTTGTCATCGAACCTTTCCCTGAACTCGTCCCATATTTCCCTGGCGAAATCTTCAAGAACTACGGAAGACGGTATGAAAAGGCTGCTCTGCTCCCCGGAGTTGAATTCGCTCATCTTTTCCAACAGCAGGTGCAGCGAGGACCAGACCAGACCGTGCACCTGCGGAATGGACCAGGTGTCCTGCGTGCTTGACAACGGTTTTGCCGCCCTGATTGACATCCCGGGCTTGAATTACCGGACATTCCGTTATAGGGAGGCATACGAAAATCTTCCTCACTCCCTGGTGCTCGGTTCGGAGACTGCGTCAACCGTGAGTTCCCGCGGCGTCTATAAATTCCCGGCGGAAAAGCGTCTGGATGCGGTCTATCCTGACCACCAGTCTTCGTCCTACGATCTGGAGGCCTGCGGCTGGTCCAATGTTCCCGACATCGATTTCGCTCTTGCAGAAGACTATCCCTGGACCATGGGGCAGTTCGTATGGACCGGTTT
>CABQAB010000317.1 GCA_902461985.1 uncultured Bacteroidales bacterium
ATGAGCACCCCCTGGTTGGTATATTGGGTCTCGCAGGCCACCCATACGAAGTCGTCGCTGATTTTCCTGACCACATAGCCTTTCGGGAAATGGAGTATGCCGCCGAAGCGTTCTGAAAGCACCGGCTGGATGTTCTTTTCCTCATAGAGGATGGAATTGGCAATAACACGGTCACGTTCAGCCTGTTCGATGGCCGTGGCAATGCTCACCTTGTTCTCCTCAAACACTTCCGCCAGCCTTTCCGGAGTCGAAGCTTCGACTTTGATTACAATCTGCGGACGCGCCCACACATCATTGAAGAAACGGACACCTTCTTCCGAAGTTTTCGGATTCACGGTGAGGAAGAGTATATTGCGGTGAACCTGGAAAAGATTAGTAAAATTGGATGGAGTCACAGGCACAAGAGTATAGAGAGGCTCTTTCTGTGGAAGAAACGGACAGTCGCTCGCCAGCGTATCCCTGACCGCATTTCCGGGGGCATCTTCCCAGTCCGACTTTTCCATTACGACAAGCACCTCTCCAGCTTTTCCGCTGACATTGGGCAGAAGGGCCTTTTTGCGCCCGCCACATCCGGCAAGAACCGCTGCAGCCGCCACTACAAGAAGTATGTTCCTATAAGTTTTCATGATATATTATTTTTTCAAAAATGACATCAGGACAGCAGCCTGATGATATCATTCCCCAAAGCCAGAATCATAAGTGCGAAAATGAATATCATCCCGACAACCTGCAGGACTACCATCGCCCTGTCACCCGGCTTGCGCCCCGTAATCATTTCATATATTATAATGAACGCATGGCCTCCGTCCAGCGCCGGAATAGGGAGCAGATTCATCACTCCCAGCATAATCGAAAGCATCGCCAGTATAGTCATAAAGGCATACCAGTTCCACGAGGCAGGAAAGACCTGGCCGATTGCGATGAAGCTTCCCACAGACTTGTATGCTCCAGTCTGTGGCCTGAACATAAGTCCCAAATCCTTCACATAGCCGCTTATGGAGTCGAAGGTGTAAGTTATTCCGGCAGGGACTGCAGACCATAACGAATAAGTCCTCGTCTTGAGTGACGGGGCTTTGGTGATGACCCCTATCCGGCCCAGAGTGTCCACCGCAAGTTCTTTCGTCAACGTGTCGGCGCCTCTGACGACCATTGCATGAACACGTCCCCCGGCATGTCCGGCCAACAGTGGACGCGCATCCTGAAGAAAGCTGACAGCGACGGAATCGACTTCGACAATCCTGTCACCTTTCATAAGACCTGCTTCATGATTCACCGAGACCGGAGGTATGCTGTCAATGACGAAAGGCAGTGCGAGGGAGAACATTCCGGGAGTGTTCAGCATCTCTGCCGTACGGCTCTTGTCTATATACAGGTTAAGAGTGTCACCGTCACGGAGAACAGTCACCTTGCTTACGTCATTGCGTACCATATTGACCTGCATCATGGCGAAATCCTCCTGAGGTACGCCGTCCATCGCAACTATATGGTCACCGTTACGGAATCCCATTTCATACGCCAACTCATTGACGTACAGACATGCATCATCACCATTATCCACATAGGACTGCCCCCATACAGCCATAATGGCGATAAAGACGACAACTGCGAAAATGAAATTGAAAAGCACGCCGCCGAGCATGACGAAAAGCCTCTGCCAGGCAGGTTTGCTGCGCATTTCCCACGGCTGCGGCGGATTCTTGAGCGAACCGGTGTCGAGGGACTCGTCCACCATGCCCGCAATCTTGCAGTAACCTCCGAGCGGAAGCCAGCCTATACCGTATTCAGTATGGGAATTCTTCGGCTTATAGCGAAAAAGAGCCTTTCCGCCGATGTCGAAAAACAGATAGAACTTGTCCACCCGGATTCCGAAAATCCTGGCGAAGGTGAAATGTCCCAATTCGTGTATCAGGATAAGGATCGACAAAGCGAGTATGACCTGTAATGTCTTTATCAGTACAACCATTTTCAAATCAATGATTTGGCGAGAGCGGCAGTCTCGTCGTCCGTTTTATATATATCGTCAAGCGAAGGGGCGGAGATATGAGGAATCCTCGCCATACATTTGGAAATCAGTTCCGGAATGTCGTAAAAGCGTATTTTTCCGTTCAGAAAAGCTGCCACAGCCACTTCGTTTGCCGAATTCATCACGCAGGCAAGGTTTCCGCCTCCCCTCAAGGCTTCATACGCCAGCGACAATGCCGGGAAACGTTCCGTATCAGGAGACTGGAACGTGAGCGAAGCAAGAGACGCGAAATCAAGCTTGCGGTTGTCTAAAGGCAGACGCTGAGGGAACGCCAGAGCGAACTGTATCGGCTCACGCATATCCGGACAGCCCATCTGCGCGAGTACGGCCCCGTCAGCGAATTCGACCATCGAATGGATAATGGACTCCGGATGCACGATCACGTTTATTCTCTCCGGCCCGACTCCGAACAGCCACTTCGCCTCAATTACCTCGAAACCCTTGTTCATCATTGTGGCCGAGTCGATTGTAATCTTCGCCCCCATGCTCCAGTTGGGATGTTTCAGGGCGTCGGCGGCGGATGCTTTGGATATATCCTCCTTCGCCCATGTACGGAAAGGGCCTCCCGAGGCTGTCAGGTGTATTTTCTCTATCCCGTTTCCGGCGGACGCCATAAGAC
>CABQAB010000318.1 GCA_902461985.1 uncultured Bacteroidales bacterium
GTAAGTGTAAAGGATGGCGGACTGTCCAGGCCGGTAGCCGTGGAGGTGGAATCTTATGTGAGCTGGGTCAATAACGCATTGACTTATGAAAAGGAACCGCTTTCTTCTGTCTTTTCACGCCTTGGCCTCTATTACGGGCTTGAGTTTGAAATCAATTGCGATATAGAGCACTTGTATCTGTCCGGTAAGCTTATGCTGAGTGAAGATCCTGTTGATGTGCTCTCTGCGATAGCCTTTTCCGTACCTGTCAGCCTGACAGTCCGTGGTTCCAGAGTCATAGTGGCTCCGGAACCGGAGAAGTAGTGGTCTTCGTGGATACGTCTGTACGGTGGGTAAAAATTTCGCAGGCCGCACAGCTCCATGGAAATCAATAGATTATTTATTTGCGAAATCTGAATGATTGATGAAATCCATTATCAACAACAACGTCATACTTCCATTGTTGAGGATTCTGCTCGTAGTATTTATTTGTGCAGGACCGTTGGAAAGTGCGTATGCGCAGGACAGGCTCTTGTCTGTAAAGATAGAGAATGAGACCCTTAAAAATGCCCTGAAGCAGATAGAAAAGGCCAGTGACTATGTCTTCCTGTATCAGGAAGGTAATGGTACGATAGACCTTAACAGGAAGGTTACTGTCATCGCAGACAGGAAACCGATTGCTGAAATACTTGACGTCATCTTCAGGGATACAGGTGTCGTCTATGAAATCAAGGCACGCCAGATTTCTCTGAGACAGGGGCCTGTTCCGTCTAAGGCCCAGGAAAAGAAACCTGCCGGGAAGAAACGTACACTGACAGGAACAGTGACAGATGCTGTGACAAATGAACCTCTCATCGGGGCGGGAGTCATGCTCAAAGGTTCCAATGACGGTACCATCACAGATGTTGACGGCAACTATTCGATTGAAGTGGCTGACAACAGTGAAATTATTGTCAGTTTTTTGGGGATGGTCTCACAGACGCTTGCAGTCGGAGACCTCGGTGTCCTGAATGTGGCTCTCCGTCCGGATGACAACACTCTTTCCGAGGTCGTTGTTGTCGGTGCCGGTACTCAGGTGAAGGTCTCTGTCACAGGTTCCATTTCTGCCATAAAGGGTACCCAGCTGCGTACTGCATCATCATCTTTGACGAGCGGTCTCGCCGGTAAACTTGCCGGTGTGTTTTCCTCCACCACGTCAGGAGAACCAGGGGCCGTGAGTGAATTCTATATCCGCGGTGTCGGGACTTTCGGAGGGCGTGCGACGCCTCTTATCCTTCTTGACGACATCGAGATTTCCAGTGCCGACCTGAACCGTCTTCCGGCCGAATCCATCGAGAGCTTCTCCATACTCAAGGATGCTTCGGCAACGGCAATCTACGGCGCGAGGGGAGCGAACGGGGTCATGCTCATTACCACTAAAAAGGGTACAGAGAATACAAGAGCGAAAATCAATGTGTCTGTGGAGTCTTCTTTTCTCCAGCCGGTCAACCGTGTTGAATATGTTGATGGTCCCACCTGGATGGAGACCTACAATGAAGCTCTGCTTGCAAGGAATCCTTCTGCATCTGTCCGTTTTTCTCAGGAGACCATTGACAACACCAGAAACGGCATAAATCCGTATGTCTATCCTGATGTGGACTGGTATAGCCTCATGTTCAAGAAAATGACATACAACCAGCGTGCGAATGTCAACCTTACGGGCGGAGGTTCGAAAGTCACCTATTACATGGGACTGCAGGTGAACCATGATTCAGGTATCCTCAATGTTCCGAAAGCCTATTCTTTCGATGCCAATATAAATGACTGGAACTACATCTTCCAGAACAATATCAGCTACAAGCCGACGAAGACAACCACAGTCGACCTGCATATCAATGCGCAGTTCGGAAACCGCCGTGCTCCAGGTTCTGACCTGACAGAAATATTCGACAATGTGTATAATTCCAATCCGGTGAGCTTTCCTGCATTCTATCCGGTTTCGGAAGGGGACGAGCATATAAAGTTCGGAAATTCAATCAAGACTGCCGACCGGCTCAACATCAATCCATACGCCCACATGATGAGTTCCTATAAGGAAAGCAACTATGCGACGATAAATGCTTCCCTGCGTGCTGTCCAGAAGCTGGATTTCATTACTGAAGGTCTGAATGTCTCCGCTCTGGTCAATATGAAGAGCTATGCGTATTCCGATTATGTAAATACCATCGAACCATATTATTACCGTGTAATGGACTATACCTACGACCCCTCTGATCCTGGTTTCTTCAAGCTTGAAAGCCTCAGGAAAGGTACCGACTATATTGCCCAGGGAGGTATCAGCAGGTACAGTGACTTCACATTCTACTTTGATGCAAGGATAAACTACAACCGTTCCTTCAACAGCAGGCACCATGTATCGGGAATGCTTATGTACATGATGCGTGAATATCGCAATGATGTGCTGCCAAACAGGAACCAGGGCTTTTCAGGACGTTTTACATACGATTTCGATCACCGTTACCTTGCCGAGGTCAATTTTGGCTACAATGGTACCGAACGTCTTGCCAAGGGACAGAGGTTTGAACTTTTTCCGGCAATTTCCCTCGGCTGGGTAGTAAGCAACGAGCCCTGGTGGTCAAAGCTCACTCCTTATGTCAGCAACCTTAAGATCCGCGGTTCATA
>CABQAB010000319.1 GCA_902461985.1 uncultured Bacteroidales bacterium
TTCCAATGGGATGGAGTTATTTAGTCATCAATTTTGTGCTGCTCATTATTGGCATAGCCGTTCTCGGCAAGGGCTTCGGCTGGAAGACTGTCTATGCAATCGCATATACTTCAATCCTTTTGAATTTGATACCGGGCTATATCCCCGACACTTTCATTAAGGCGTTTTCCACTGCCAACGGACCTCTTCTGTGTACCATCCTCGGCGGTGTCCTTTCGGGCGTCGGCATAGGAGCAAGCATTTCGCAGGGCGGTTCAAGCGGCGGAACCGACATCGTGGCACTTATCATCGCCAAATACAAGAACATATCTCCCGGCAAACTGATTCTCCTTATGGACGTAGTCATCATCTGCTCCTCGCTTTTTGTTCCTTCCATAAAGGCTGACGGAACACAGGTGGATATGATTTCGAAACTCGCCAATGCCGCCTACGGTCTGATTCTCATCACCGTGAACAGTTATACCATAGATATCTATCTCTCCGGAACGAAGCAGTCCGTACAGGTGTTCATCTTCTCCAAGAAGTATGGTGAAATCGCTGATGCTTTGGCATACGACCTCAAAAGGGGAGTCACGGTTTTCCATTCCATGGGCTGGTTCAGCAAGCAGGAAAGCAATGTGCTTATGGTTGTCGCCCGCAAAACAGACCTTACCATGCTTCTGCGCTACATCAAGAGCATCGATTCCGACGCGTTCCTGTCGATTTCCAGCGTGATGGGTGTCTTCGGCCAGGGCTTCGACGAGTACAAGGGCAAACGTCTGCAGTCGAAGGGCGGTCCACAGCCCGTGCCTGCATCCGAGTCCAGTCCTGAACCTGCTTCCAATGCTGAATCCGGCTCACAGCCAGAATCCAAGCCTGGTTCGCCGGTCCAGGCCTGAAATGAATTTCTGAAATACAAGCAAGTTTTTCTTGCGAATCATAACATTTCCCTGCTTTCAGCGGGGTTTTGTTGTCTGTATATTTGTCATCGGACTGCAGGGGTTGCGGTCCGCTTGGGGTTCTGATATAATGTTATGATTCATCTGTTTTTTCCTGCAATGTGCGGACCGGCAGCCTGTCTCGCCCTGCTATGTGCTTTCCTGATTGCACTGACCTCCTTCTTCAGACCTCAGGTAATTGTCCCTTCCGCCGCCCGGAAGACATCCCTGTCAGCAGCCGGGCAGATCTGCGTTGTCATCGCCTTCCTGACCGCTTTCTGTGACATCCTTTCCGGGTGCAGCGGAAAAATAGCGTCGGATATGGCCATAGCCTCATTGCCGATGCTGATGAAGCTGGAAAAAGACAATAGACGGGTTCTCGGCTGTGTGGAATTAGGCTTTGCTGTCCTGTCGGCCGTCATGACCCTTCTCTCTTCACTGCACTTGCCCGGCCGGTCGTTATTTTACCTGATGCCGGTCCTCCTGGCCGTGTATATTCTGCTGCTGTTTGAATTCCGTTTCCGCTGGCGGTTCAATGCCGAGGACTGGGCCGGGAGACCTGTTGCGGTATTCTACTCTGATTTGATATATTCTCTCTGTCTCACCGCGGTCTTGGGTTTTTCCCTTACTGTCCCGCTGGCGGAGGATTTCCGGCCTATGACAGGACTTTGCCTGAGCTTAGCTTCCTCGACGGTATTCGTGCTGGTCGTATTGAGACATCTGAGCGACAGGCCTCTTGTGATTCTTGACCGTGTGGTGACGCTGATTGGCGAAGGCTCCATGCAGAGCAATGTGCGGCATGGCGACAAAGATATGTTCTACCACAAACTTTACATACGTATCGAGGACAAGTTCAAGGCGGACCTTTGCTTCCTGGATGAGAATTATTCCCTGACCCTCCTTTCCGAGGAGATGTTCACCAACAAATCCTATGTTTCCAGGGCAATCAGCACCGGCTCCGGTCTGAATTTCTGCCAGTATGTGAATTCTTACCGCATACGCTATGTCATGGATGCATTCCTGCACAATCCGAGGCTGAAGATAGTAGAGATGGCATCGCTGAGCGGTTTCAAAAGTATGTCTGCTTTTATCAGGGCTTTCCGCACATACACCGGAGAGAACCCTTCCGACTGGAGCCGGAGGCATACAGGCAAACTTTCGGACTGAGCCTTTTTGTAGAATTGCTTTTCCTGCCTTATCTTTGCAAAAATTCAAGGCTATGGCAGACGAGAAAATCATTTTTTCAATGAACGGCGTGGGCAAGATTCTTCCCCACAACAACAAAGTCATTTTGAAAGACATCTACCTTTCATTTTTCTATGGTGCGAAAATCGGTATAATAGGTCTTAACGGTTCTGGAAAATCAACTCTCATGAAGATTATCGCGGGCATCGAGACCCAGTACCAGGGCGAGGTGGTGTGGTCTCCTGGATATTCCGTGGGCTATCTGGAGCAGGAACCGCAGATGGACCCGGAAAAGACTGTCCTCGAAGTGGTGCAGGAAGGCGTGCAGGAAGTGGTGGATGCCCTCAAGGAATATGAGGAAGTGAATCTTAAGTTCTGTGAGCCTATGTCGGATGATGAAATGGCTGCGCTGATCGAGAGGCAGGGCGAGCTGACCGAGAAAATCGACCATCTCGGCGGCTGGGAAATCGATGCCAAATTGGAGAGGGCCATGGATGCTCTGCAGTGTCCTGCACCGGATGCTTTGGT
>CABQAB010000320.1 GCA_902461985.1 uncultured Bacteroidales bacterium
GAATCGACCGGTTGTAACGTGTCATTCAGTCAAAAACGAACTGCGAAGTTAGTGAATATTTCGGGAGATTCGGACAGATTTTTGTAGATTTGGCGTCGCTGAATTATGAAAAAAGACTAAGACATATATGGACAAAGCAAAAATATGGTGCGAAAACACCAAGTCAGACTACATTGCCGGTTGCGGCGCAAGCCTTTTGGACATAGCACGCAGTATCATGCCTGCCGAAACAGAAGGGACCGAAGACAAACAGATTCTCGCCGCACTCGTTGACGGCACGCTTAAAGATTTGAATTTCAAGGTATTCCGCCCGCACAAGGTGGAGTTCATAGGCTATTCACACCCCAACGGAATCCGGACATACGTGAGGTCGCTGTGTTTTGTGCTGCAGAAAGCGGTGAAAGAGCTCTTTCCAGACAAAAATCTCGTCATAAAATATGCCCTTCCGAGCGGGCACTACTGCGAACTGCATGATTCCGAAGGACATATATACATCCTCTCAGGAGAGGAAATCAAAGCCTTGAAAAGACAGATCAAAAACATCATATCGAGAGATTTGCCTTTCCGCAAGGAAAAACTTACCGAAGAGGAGGCCGGGAAGATTTTCGTCGGGAACAGGCAGCCCGCAAAAATAGATTTGATGAAAAGCTTGGGGAGATATACCACAAGCGTATATTTTCTCGACGGTTACGGGGATACGTTCTACGGTCCTCTGCTGCCTTCGAGCGGCTATCTGAGGGCTTTCGAACTGCGGCCGTTCAGCAAGGGAGTATGTCTGCAATATCCTCCTCAGGGCAAAAAGGACGTGATTCTGCCGATGACCAGGCAAATCAAAATCGCTTCCGCCCTTGAAGAACACGACCGCTGGTGCAGGATCCTGGGAACGGGAAACGTGGGTGCTTTGAACAAGACCATTTTAGAGGGGCACGCGAAACAGATAATCAACCTCGCAGAAGCCCGGCACGAAAGGAAATATGCAGAAATGGCCGATGCAGTCCGCAGGCACAGAGATGCTAAAATCATATTCATCGCAGGCCCGTCATCGTCCGGCAAGACATCTTCTTCACTCAGGCTTGCGCAGCAATGCAAGATATCAGGCATGAACCCGAAGGTAATCGAACTTGACAATTATTTTGTGGAGAGGGAGAAGACGCCGAGGGACGAGAACGGGGAATATGATTTCGAGTCGCTCCATGCCATGGATCTGGAGTTCCTCAACCGGCAGCTGAACGAATTGCTGGGCGGCAGGGAGGTCGAGATACCGAAATTCGATTTCAAGACCGGTTCAAGGCATTTCGAGGGAAACAGGATGAGACTGGAGGAGGATGACATCCTCATTATGGAGGGCATACACGCGCTTAACCCGGAAATGGTCTCAGGAGTGGACAGTTCAAAGATTTTCAGGATTTATGCGACCGCTCTCACTTCCCTTTCGATTGACGAGAACAACAACATCTCCACTACAGACAGCCGTCTGCTCAGGAGAATCGTCCGCGACAACCGCGTAAGGGGCATTACCCCTGAGGAGACCATCCTGCGCTGGGACAGTGTGCGCAGGGGCGAGAACCGCAACATCTTCCCTTTCCAGGAGAATGCGGACTATATATTCAACTCGGCACTGATTTTCGAGCTGCCGCTTCTGAAATTCTATGCCGAACCGTTGCTCCGGCGCATCAGCCCTGTGTCTCCGGCCTACAGCGATGCAGTGCGCCTGCTCAAATTCCTGAGCTATGTGGTGGCACTGAGTCCCGAGGAGATTGCGGTCATTCCGCCGGCTTCCATCATGCGCGAATTCATCGGCGGCCAGAATCTGTAGCGAGGCTACAGATTCTGGCCAAATCCTCTCAATCCCCAAGAATTGGGAAAAGTTATATATTTGCGGAATATTTCATCTGCAAATGATATGATTATGGAAAACTTGTATGAAGAAAGACTGGTCCGGCTGAGAGAACTGATGGCAGCAAACGGATGGGACGTGGTGCTTGTAAACGCTTCCGACCCACATTGCAGCGAGTATCCGGCCGAAAGGTGGAAGCAGGCGGAACAGCTCTGCGGATTCACCGGCGAGGCGGCAAGCATAGCAGTCACACGGAATCACGCCGGCCTGTGGACGGACACCCGCTATTTCATACAGGCGAAATACCAGCTGGCCGGCAGCAGTTTTGTCCTGCACAAGCTCCGCGTGCCGGAACAGGTTCCCATTCCGCAGTGGCTTGCCGCAGAAGCCTGCAGCATCATTCAAAACAGAACCGAGGCTGAAACCGCGGAATTCTCCCATGACAGGCTGCAGATAGCCATAGACCCGTTGTGCTGGAGTGTGGCGGAAATCCGGGAAATCCTCGATGCTTTCAAGGAGGAGGAAAACGGGATAGGCTGCGAAATCGTCCCTGTGCCGGACCTTATGGATGCCGTATGGGAAGACCGTCCGGCCATCCCGTCCACACCCGTCCGCACCCTTGACCCGGAAATCTCCGGATGTGAGCCGAGAACCGCAAAAATCAATTCCTTGCGAAAATGGATGATGCGCAAAGGCTATGACAATCTCCTGCTGTCTTCCTTAGATGAAATCGCCTGGGTGCTCAACGTCAGGGCCTCGGACATCGAATACAACCCCTACT